>WTAX01000500.1 GCA_013139395.1 Gammaproteobacteria bacterium
GCATAGGGACCACCGGAGCCAATAGCTATCAGACCTTCTTCGGGCTCAATAACATCACCATTACCAGTGATGATTAAGGAGGCATTTTCGTCAGCAACGGCCAATAAGGCTTCGAGCTTTCTCAATGACTGTTCTGTACGCCAGTCTTTAGCCAGTTCGACCGCAGAACGAACTAATTGTCCACGATGTTTTTCCAGCTTGGCTTCAAAACGTTCGAATAAAGTAAAGGCGTCAGCTGTTCCGCCAGCAAAACCGGCAATGACTTTACCATGAAACAAGCGGCGGACTTTACGGGCATTGCCTTTCATAATGGTGTTGCCAAGAGAGACTTGCCCATCACCACCGATAACCACCTGCTTGCCCCTGCGTACTGAAAGGATTGTGGTTCCTCTATATTGTTCCAATGTATTTATCCTGCATAGTCAATGAATTCTCTGAATGTATTGTAATAAGGCTGATTTGTATTAAAATCAAGGTTTCACGGAAGATTTAGTTACCTCCTTTTATTCATTTTGTAACAAGGAAGCCATTTATGGTGAATCATAGAATAAAATTTGTCTTGTCTTTAGCAAGTGTTACAAAAAATATTTTTTTAATGAGTAAGCATGCAAAAAGTTAAATTTCCTTTTGCTCATAAACTTGCATTCTCGATGCTTGTACTCATTATGTCAGGTATGCTGCTTCTGGGCGGCCTGATTATTCACGATCAAAATAAATTGCTTGAAAAGCAGATGCATTCTTACGCCAAAATTCTAATCCATCAACTCGGTGCATCTGCGACAGAAGGATTTTTAACTTCTGACACCCTTGATCTGGATGTGCTGGTCAAAAATATTGCTCAACATCCAGAAATTTTAGGCATTGCTTTTTATTCTGATGAAAAGCAAGCGCGAAATTCTCATGGTTTAATACCGGCATCACTGGACTTCCCGGATTCAGAATATGAAATTTCTACATTGATGTGGTTACCAGCATCTTCTGATTCTAAAATGAATAAGCAATTAACTCAGTCCTTTTTATTTAGCACAAATCACCCTTATTTGTCCTACATCGGCAGTGTCAATTATCAGGATGTTACCATTGGCTATGTATTGCTTACCTTTGATCAGTCGTTATTGATTCAGGCACGTAATAAAACGCTTTATACCATTGCTATGACTACCATGGTGTTAAGTCTTTTCAGCATCATTTTTGCTTTTTTTCTGGGTAAACGTTTGTCCCGCCCTATTGAAGCAATGGTGGATGCCAGCAATGCCATTTCAAAAGGTAATTATAAAATTCGCTTTGATGAACGCCGCGATGATGAATTTGGCATACTGATGCATTCACTGAATATTATGGCTGATGACTTACTGAAAAAAGAATCCGTTGAAAAAGCGTTTTCCCGATATTTATCCCCTGCTATTGCTCAGGAAATCCTTGGTAATTTAGAAGGTATTAATCTGGGAGGTCAGCAGATGGATGCCAGTGTATTATTTGTGGATATTATTGGCTTTACAAAACTGTCAAAAACAATGAATCCGGAAAAAACCAATCAGTTATTAAATGAGTATTTTTCTTATATTTCCCAGGCTGCCGGTATTTATGGTGGTCATGTTGATAAGTTTATGGGGGATTGTGTTATGTTAGTGTTTGGTGTTCCAAAGCAGGATGAACACCATAGCTATCAGGCCATCTCATGTGCTTTACTCATTCAGAGAATTATTTCTGATCTGAACCAGCAGCGTCAATCCAGAAATCAGGTTCCAGTTAACTTTCATATCGCTGCCAATAGTGGTTTAATGCTGGCGGGGAATCTGGGCTCTGAACAAAGAATGGAATACACCGTCATTGGTGATGCCGTCAACCTGGCGGCACGTATTGCCGGTTGCGCACAGAATAACGAAGTGGTGATTCCTGATACCATGCTGGCACGGCCTGGTATTAAAGACAATTTTAAGGTTGAGAAAAAAGATTGTATAGAAATTCGAGGGCATGATCAGCCTGTTACATTGTATCGAGTCATAATGTGTACCAATTATAAGCAGATAAACTTAACCCAAAATATGAGTAAATTAATTAATCATCATGTTAGTGAAAAATAATACATTTCATCTTTATAGTTTTAAGCCGGACTTTAAAATACTTTATTATCGAGCTCCTGATATCCTTAGACAAAAAACCGGACTAAAAGCTGTATTAGTCACTATTCTGATTATTTTACCTTTATTATCGGGCTGTGGTACGGCGTTTATTGCTGCAAAACAGGATGATATACTCACACAAATTGACGTCTGGTCCGTAGAGAATGAATACGGCAAAGCCTTTGCAACTCTGGAGTATGTTAAACCTTCTCATCCACAATACCAAAAATTACAAATACGAAAAAAAAACCTGCTGACTCAGGCAGGTGAATATGAACAACGCATTGATAAACAGATTCAGCAACTCATTAAAGATAATCAATGGGCACAAGCTCTGGATTTATTGGATCAGGCTAAAGAAAAATATCCTTCGAGTAAAGGCATTGAAAAAACAGAAAAATATTTTCTTGGACAGCAACACCAGTTGTTAGCATCAATTGAGCAAAAAATCATGTTGGAGCGAAGTCAGTGGATGATAAAAGCACGACCTTTCTATCAGGATAAACTGAATACTGATCCAAGAAATGAAGCATTAAAAAATCAGGTGGAGAATTTAAACAATGAAGCAAAACTACTCTCTGAAAAATTAACCCACCTGTCTAAAGAGGCAATTAATAAAAAGCACTATAGAACAGCTAAGATGCGAATCAATCAGGCGATTGCTTTAAAACCCAGTCAACAACGCCAACAAATTTTATCGCAACTACAAAGTCGTGAAAAAAAATCTGACAAAAAGAAACAACAGACACAGAGTAGAACTGATAAGATACAGCAAGATATTCTCATCCAGGAGATTGAAAAAAATTTTAAAGCGGGTGATTTTCTTAAAGCAAAACAGCTAACGTTAAAACTAGATGAAAATGAACAGAAAAATGCTCAACTAATCCAGCTGGAACAAGAACTCGAGCGTTCTATAGATGACACAATTGAACAACTGCTGTCTGCCGCGAATAAAAATTATACCAATGGCGATTTTTATCAGGCCATTGAGCTTTGGGAGCAGGTTCTGCTGTATGAACCACAAAATGCTCTGGCAAAAAAGAATATCAGACGGGCTGAAGAAGTGATTGGCAAGCTCATACGCTTAAGAGAAAAACAGTAGAAAACTTGATACTTTAACTTTAGAAGGTCAAGAGCAAAATGCATCTATTTTCAACTAGATACAAGTGTAATTGCTATTGCTCTTGATTTTGGACAGCACTTATCCGAACGACCCTTTCAGGTTAAATATTATTATCCGTTAACTCATTTACCTGGGTTCATGATAGCTATAGTACTTAGCTCCACCTTCCATAAAGTAGTATTTTTTAATCCCTTTTTCCTCTAAATAGTATTGTAACCACCTGACTTCTTTACCAGAATCATCATAAGCTAATAGTATCTTATCTTCTTTAATAGCCTTATTGAGATAACGTTCCAGTTTTTTGGTGTTATCCAGAGGCACTGATTTGTCGGCTAATAAAAACAGACCATTGCCTCTACGTTCTTTTAAATGACGAATATCAATAAGTACTGAGTCTAGTATTAGCGGCTCAAATTGGCTTAAAGAAATAAAGTGTTCTTTAAATTGACTGCTGGGAATGAGATCATTGGGATCCATAGGGGACTTACCTAATAAGACAGCTTCATCCGGGTATGCTTTTGACCAGTCGAAAACACCGGCATCATAAACAAAAATATTTGATAACTTGGATTTGTCAGCAGCTTTATATGATTTCATACAGCGTCGACCATTACAGTAAAAAACAATTGTTTTTGGAGTGCTTTTGGCAAGCTCATTAATTTTTACAAAAAAATCATCGGAATTGACGGAAAGATTGATAGCATTTTTGATGTGGATGACATCGTATTCAAAATGACTTCGGGCATCAACTACGACATAATCGTTATTTGCATAGCCACGGTGAAAATCTTCGAGTGTGATATAAGGGATGTGTGGAAATTTGGCTCTACCGGGAAAGCCTTCATCAGTACCTGCATATATAGGAAATGCTAGTGTTAACAATAAGAATAAAATAAAAATTTTTGATGTAGTCATAGAAATTAATACCTGAAATTAGGAAATATAAAATTTTGTACTATTCCATAAACTTAAAATCCATTTTCAGTTGTTTAGACATTGACAATATACTATTTTAAATTATCTGTTTATTGTCGTTAATGTCTGTCAAGATAAGAAAATAATAATTTACTTATCAATAACTTAGTTTAAATAGTTTTTAGAGGTTAATCAATTTAGATAGATTTTTCAAGCTAAAATGCCATTATATAGTTTAATGTGTCGACTACTTCAAAAATAGCTCAAACTTGTGAGGAATCAGCGGCACTTATTTCTTTTTTCTTGCTCGGGGATGGGCTTTGTCATAAACCTCAGCCAGATGCTGAAAATCAAGGTGAGTATATATCTGGGTGGTTGATATATCTGCATGACCAAGTAGTTCCTGTACTGCTCGTAAGTCACCGCTGGATTCTAATAGATGGCTGGCGAAGGCATGACGTAACATGTGAGGGTGTAAATGAACAGGCAGCCCTTGTTCGATGGCCATTTTTTCCAGACGCTGCTGGACACCACGTTGTGTAATGCGGGTGCCAAAGCGTGAAACAAATAGTGCCTGCTCGTCGGCTTTAGCCAGATTAGCTCTGACTGTCAACCATTTTTGCAGTGCCTGTACCGCTTTTTTACCAATGGGTACGTCCCGTTCTTTGCTGCCCTTGCCTAACACTCTGAGTTGCTGATCGCTTAATTTCAGGTCAATTCCATCAATGCCCGTCAGTTCTGATAAACGCAGGCCAGAAGAATAAAGCAGCTCAAACATGGCACAATCACGAATATGAAGAGTATCATTATCGGTGTTGTGGAGTAATTGCTCGAGTTGTTCAATATCTGGCGCTTTAGGGAGCTTTCGGCCTGTTTTGGGTGCGCTGACACCTTTGAGAGGATTGTGGCTGATCAGTTGTTCTTTTATCAGGTATTCATATAAGCGCCGCAATGAAGATAACTGGCGCTGAATGGTTTTTCCAGAGAGGTTTTTTCGATGCTGTCGAGCGACATAGGCTCGATATTGGTGACTGGTAATACTCAGCCAGGAATCAATACCCTGCTCTGTGAAGTACTCAATGGCCTGAGTTAAATCACGTTGATAACTGGATAAGGTGTTGGCTGATAGTTGACGCTCTACTTTCAGGTAATGTATGAACGCTGCAACTATCGTTTTCATGGTGTCTTATCGATGATAATCAATTCAGGCTTAGTCTGCCTGTGTAATAAAGCGATTAAGCCTGTGACTTAATATTTCGCCAAGACGTTCAAGAAAGACGGTACCCATATCAGCATTGAAACGGTGCATATTATTGCTGCCCAGGATCAGAGCACCGAAACAATTATTTTTTTCAATGAACAGTGGAATGACTGCTAAAGAGGACAGTGACTGAGATTTCTTGTCAAATAATGTCTCTAAGGGGAGTTTTTTGAAAAAACCACACATCGGTTTGCGGGTATTTAAAATTTTATCTAATTCCTGAGCGAGTGCTGAATTTTTTTGTATAAAGATATGTTCAGGTTGATCCTTTAATGGTTCAATTGATAATTTGAGTGCCACGGCATCGACTGAAAAATCATCGCATAAACTCTCATCCAGAACAACTTCACAGGCATCAATACCATCACAGGAAGATAGTGATAATGTTAATTTGTGCATGTGTTGGTTAGATTGCTCATTTTCTTTGGCTATAGCAAATAATTCACTTAGCTGTGCTTTATGCTGATCATTCTGCTCTCTGAGAATACTCACTTGTCGTTCAATGAGTGAAACTGCAGTGCCGCTGCTATGAGGTATTTCTAAAGAAGCCAGGAAATCAGTATTTTGATTAAAAAAATCGGGATTGTTTGTTAAATAATCCATTATTTCCTGTGCTGTAATTTCTTTGGACTCAGTTTGCTGCTCAGTCGTATTGATTACGTCTTTTTCTAATTCACTGCTTGAATTCATAGTGTTATTTGACCTTCATAAACAAAACTGGCCGGGCCAGTCATCATCAGGGAATGTGCGCCCTGTTGCCATTGTATGTGTAATTTACCTGCTGGTAATGTTACGCTGACCTGCTCGGCAAGCCAGCCATGCGATATACCATTGGCGACGGCAGCGCAAGCGCCGGTACCGCAGGCAAGTGTTTCGCCAGAGCCGCGTTCATAAACACGAAGCCTGATCTGGTGTTTATCAATAATCTGCATAAAACCCACATTGACACGATTAGGGAAACTGGGATGAGACTCCAGTAGTTTGCCAATCTCTTGTACAGGATAGTTATCCAAATCATCAACTTTCAGTGTAATATGCGGGTTGCCCATGGATGATGCGGAAAATTCAACCTGCTTTATTTCACTGATCTGCTCACTTTCTATTGCAAGAGTATAACGATTATCTTTCTGTGAATCACCTACTGCAGTCACAAATGGTAATTTTTCGGGCTCAAAAACAGGTTCACCCATATCAACCGTTACCTCATTTTGAGCAGTTATCTGTAGAGTAATAAGGCCGCTAAAGGTTTCAACGATGATAGAATCTTTTGTTGTGAGGTTTTTTTCTCTGACAAAGCGGGCGAAGCAGCGAGCGCCATTGCCGCATTGCTCTACTTCACTGCCATCAGCATTAAAAATTCTGTATTTGAAGTCGACTGTCTCAGCGTGAGCTTGCTCCGGTGTTTCTACCAGCAATAATTGATCACAGCCAACACCAAAATGCCGATCAGCAATGAAACGAACTTGCTCTGTGGTCAAATTAATCGTTTGTGAGATGGCATCGATAACAACAAAGTCATTACCCAGACCATGCATTTTTGTAAAATTCAATTGCATTGTTGACCAGTCATTGTGAAATAGTAAATAAAAACGTTGTTTTTTCTGTACAGAATAAAGGGTAAACTTAATCTTTTATGAACATTGCTAACCATTTATATTACACTGCAGAAAAGACCTGATGCTTAATTTTACCACACTGCCGCCGTTATCACTCTATATTCACTACCCCTGGTGTGCCCAGAAATGTCCTTATTGTGACTTTAATTCTCATGCTGCTCCGCTTGCTGTGAATGCCAGACAACGAGATGAAGCGTATGTTAATGCGCTAATCAATGACTTAGAGCATGAATTGCCTGCTATCTGGGGCAGGACAATACAGACTATTTTTATTGGCGGGGGTACTCCCAGCCTGATTCAACCGGAGTCATTACAAAATTTATTAAGTCAGATCAGTGCGCGTATTAAATTATCCCCGATGGCTGAAATTACCATGGAAGCCAATCCGGGTACAGTGGATCAGCTTAAATTTGAAGAATTTCGTCAGGCTGGTATTAATCGTCTATCGATGGGGATCCAGAGTTTTGATGATCAATTGCTTAAAAAAATTGGTCGTATTCATGATTCTCAGCAGGCTCGATTAGCTATTGAGCGGGCAAAACTGGCTGGTTTTGATAATATTAATTTAGATTTAATGTATGCCCTGCCCGGTCAGACACTGAAAAATGCCCTTAATGATGTACAACAGGCCATTGCTTTTGACACCTCTCATTTATCACATTATCAATTAACACTGGAACCTAATACTCTGTTTGCCAGTCAGCCGCCTAAATTACCCGATGATGATCTGAGCTACGAAATGCAGCTTGAATGTCAGCAGTTACTGGCTGATGCCGGCTTTGAACATTATGAAGTCTCAGCTTACGCAAAGCCGGGAAAACAATGCCGGCATAATCTGAACTATTGGCAATTTGGTGACTATTTGGGGATCGGGGCGGGTGCTCACGGCAAAATCAGTGATGCGGCTCAACAAACCATTACCCGGCGTTGGAAAGAAAAGCATCCTCAGCGTTATTTTGAAATGCATAGTATTGAAATTAATAGTATTGAAAGAAGCAGCCTTGAAATGAATAGTCTTGAAAAAAATATTATTGACATAAATAGTACAGAAAAAAAGGCTGAAAACTCCACAAATAGCATTAATTCATTTATGATTGGTGGACAGCAACAACTTTCTCGTCATGATATCGGCTTTGAATTTATGCTTAACAGCAGTCGTTTGATTGATGGCTTTGATAGTCAATTATTTTTTGCGCATACAGGCCTGCCCATTCTTCAAATTGAAAAAGGCCTGAAAAAAGCAGTAGCACTGGGACTAATTGAGTGGCATCGAGACCACATCAAACCAACAGAACGGGGGCTTCAGTATCTCAATGAATTACAAGAACTCTTCTTATAAGAAAGTGCCAGATAAAAATTGTCATCAGTCTGTCTTGCAGCTGAACCAGACTGATGAACGATACCAATACGTCTATTATTGTTATTCAAGTGAAGCGGTACGTAATATTGACTACCTCATGGTTGAGCAGGGCTTTGTCGATAATAGTTATGAATTAATGAAGCGTGCTGCCCAGGCATTATTGGACTTTGTTAATCGTAAATATTCCAAGATTGAACATATCACAATTATCTGTGGTGCAGGCAATAATGCCGGTGATGGTTATGCACTGGCTCGATTGGTAAAATTACAAGATAGAGAGCCGCAAATAAAAGTTCACTTAATCTCTATTATTGATCCTGAAAAGCTGTCCGGAGATGCTCATCAGGCTTATTTGGACTGGCTTGAATGCGGCGGCACAATTGAATCAATGGAGGAGGCACATTTCCCTGCCACTGATTTGATTGTCGATGCCTTAATTGGAACGGGTTTAAATCGGGCACTGGAAGATGAATGGTATGATGCCGTGGCGGCAATTAATGCCAGTCCCAAGCCGGTTTTAGCCGTTGATATTCCTTCAGGGCTGGATGCTGATACCGGCGCAAGCTATGGCATAGCGATTCATGCCACACATACACTGACATTTATCGGTCAAAAAATGGGCATGTATACCGCTCAGGCTCGTTATTATTGCGGCAAAATTAACTTTGCATCACTGGGTGTTGCCGACACTCTTTACCAGCAAATTGACCATAGTGCCATTTTAATGGAGTGGAATAATATTGCACCCAAACTCCCCTGTCGCAGCCCTGTTAGTCATAAAGGTGATCATGGGCATCTACTGCTTATCGGCGGTAATTATGGTATGGCCGGAGCCTGCCGTATCGCTGGTGAAGCGGCTTTGCGAACAGGCTGCGGACTGGTGAGTATCGCCACTCGAAAGGAAAATGCTAATGCCATTACCAGTGCCCGTCCTGAGCTGATGGTACATGGTGTTGAAAGTGCTGATGATCTGGAGCCGTTATTAGCCAAGGCAACAGCCATTGCCATTGGTCCGGGCCTGGGTACTGATCAATGGGGTGTCGCATTACTGGATAAAATTATCAGGTTTATTAAGCAGCAATATAATTCTGGTGAGCATAAAATTAGTTGTGTTTTTGATGCCGATGCGTTGAATATCATGGCGCAGCATAATTTAGTTATTCAAAGTCAGGATGTTATTTATACTCCCCATTTTGGTGAAGCCAGCCGACTGCTTAAGCATAACTCTGAACACCCAACCGCTGATACCAATCGTTTCGAAATGATCAGCAATCTGAAAGAAAAATATCATGGTACTTTTGTGTTAAAAGGTGCCGGGACTCTGGTTAATGTAGAGGATGATATTGCCATTTGCCCTTATGGCAATGAAGGCATGGCCAGCGCAGGAATGGGTGATTGCCTAACGGGTATTATTGGTGCGCTGCTGGCACAAAAATTAGCCATAACAGATGCAGTACAATTGGGTGTTTGTTTACATGCAAAAGCGGGTGACCTGGTCGCACTGGAAGGTAAAAACGGCATGCTGGTGAGTGATTTATTCCCTAAGATACGCCAGCTTATGAATAGTTATGGTTAGTTGTAACTACTTAGCGTGTATTTCTAAATAACGTTTGTTAAGCCTATGGTCACTTATTTTTATGACTTTGAAAACTCGCTACGCTCAAACAATCAAAGTCATAAAAATAAGCAACCACAGACTTTTTGTAAATAACATG
>WTAX01000178.1 GCA_013139395.1 Gammaproteobacteria bacterium
TTTTTTGCTGGGAGTAACAAATAATGTTTAATTTAAATTCAGTTAAATCCAGCTTTAAATCACTTCGCCATCTCTTGATTTTGTCCATTGCGGTCATTGTGTTACCTGCTTGCAGCGCAATACAACCACAGGAATCAGTTGATGCTGAAACGCCTGTGCATCCTGTTGATTCCATCGTTAAAGATGATGTTGAATATGCAGTTGATGTTTATGACCCCTGGGAAGGTATGAATCGCGGTACTTATATTTTTAATGCAAAATTGGATCGATATGTGATGGTGCCAGTGACCAATGTTTATCGTGACTACGTACCGTTCTTTTTACGCCAGGGTATCAATAATTTCTTTAGTAATATAGCCAGTTTCAATCATACTGTTAACTCCGCTTTTCAATTAAATGGTGAAACAACCGTTAATAATGGTCTGCGTTTTATATCGAATACCACCATGGGGATCGGTGGTATGTTTGATATTGCTACCGGCATGGGGTTTCCTGAAATAAAGGAAGATTTTGGTCAAACTTTGGGCTATTGGGGCGTTGGTGATGGTCCTTATGTCGTATTACCATTATTTGGTCCGTCCAATTTACGAGATACGGGTGGTTTGCTGGTCGATTATTCTGTTACAAGCTGGTTTACCGATGATGTGCTTGGTATGAGTGGTGATGGCGGATGGCTTGCTTTTTATTATATTATGACGGGTGTTAATACCAGAGCTCAGACATCTTTCAATTATTATCAAAGTGGTTCACCGTTTGAATATGAAACTATTCGCTGGTTATACACCAGTGGTCGCCAGGCGATGATTGCCAGATAAAATCTTTACGTTTATGGGAGCCTCATGGAAATAATTTCGTATGGTGCTGCCATGGTTTTGCTTCATTTTCTGATTCAAACCGCCTTTATAGTGCGAGTTTTAATCAGGCCACACCGACAACCTGCATCGCGTCTTGCCTGGGTAGTTGTGATTCTTGCACTGCCCGTTTTTGGTATACTCGTCTATATCTTGTTTGGTGAGATAAATATTGGCCGTCAGCGTATTGCAAAACTGCGTAATATTGTTGAGTGTATGCCAGATTTTCCTGATGCGATACAAAAACATCAGGAAAACCTTAAGGCTAATATCCCCATTGAATATCAACATCTCTTTCGAGTCGCGGAGTCGATCAATCACTTCAATCCCGTTGGCGGGAATACTGCTCGCTTAATGGCTGACTCAAACACTGCAATTGATTCAATGGTTGCTGATATCGATGCCGCTGAACATCATGTTCATCTACTCTTTTATATCTGGTTACCTGATGGAAATGGCTGCAAAATTGTTGAAGCATTAAAACGTGCTGCTGGACGTGGTGTGATATGTCGAGCCATGGCTGATGATTTGGGATCACGCACAATGATTCACTCAGTTCATTGGCAAGCAATGAAAGATGCTGGTATACGATTAGCTGAAGCACTTCCGATTGGTTCCCCTTTACTGAGACCGTTTACAGGTCGTATTGATTTAAGAAATCACCGTAAAATTGTTGTTATTGATCATAATATCACCTATTGCGGCAGTCAAAACTGCGCTGATCCCGAATTTCTTGTTAAGGCAAAATATGCACCCTGGGTGGATATTTTATTACGCTTCGAGGGACCTGTTGCGACTCAGAATCAATTTTTGTTTGCCAGTGACTGGATGTTGAATTCAGGAGAAAATTTAAACGAACTATTGCAACAACCTGTATCAGCATCGAATTCAGGCTTCCCAGCACAGGTTATAGGAACTGGCCCAACTGCACGATATTCAGCCATGCCTGAAATGTTCGAATCTCTTATGTACACAGCAAAACACCAGCTTATTATCTCTACACCTTACTATGTACCAGACGAATCGATGCAAAATGCACTTTGCTCAGCAGCTTATCGTGGAGTCAATACGACAATTATTTTTCCTGCCAGAAATGATTCATGGATGGTTGGTGCTGCTAGTCGTAGTTACTATGCAGAACTGTTGGCAGCAGGTGTAAAAATTTATGAATATGAGTCTGGCTTATTGCACTCTAAAACTCTTACTTTAGATGGTGAGATTACATTGATTGGTTCAGCCAATATGGATCGTCGAAGTTTTGAATTGAACTACGAAAATAATATTTTATTGTATGATTCAACTTTGACAGCAGAGATAAGACAGAGACAGATGGAATATATATTACAATCAACTTTTATTAAACAAGATGCAGTGACTAAATGGTCAATGTTAAGTACTTTAAAGAATAATGCTATTGCAATGCTAGGTCCCTTATTTTAAATATTAATAATCTATACCCTTTATATTTGGAAATTTAGCGACGCCTTTTTACTAAGAGCCGATTGAGTGTATAAGTACTACATAATTGATGCTCTTAGTGAAAAGAAGGAAGTCTGCATTTTCAAAGATAGCAGGTATAATTCACTAGAAGGTATAATTATAATGACTAAAAAAATGGAAAAACCCTGTAATCGATTAAAAGATGAAATTAGCCATATTGAACAGCATCTATCTCAAGTTGGTCTACAGATAAAGTCTGCAGAAAAATCTGAATTAAATGCACTTGATGCTGATTTAAGAAAGGCAAAAGAAGTTTGTGAATCAAAAAGAGAACAGGCATCAGATGCACTAAAACGAATTAATGCGTTTATTAAAGAGACAAAAGATTCTGTTATAACCCAACTTGAGGATTGGAAAACAGATTACCAGATTGATCAGATTGAAAAAGAGGCCGATAAAAGAGAACAACAGGCTATAGATTCTGTCATTGTCGCTGCTTTTGGCTGTCATGAGGCTGAGGTCGCGATTTTAGATGCACTCAAAGCAAGAAAGATGGCTATAGAAGTGGCTGGCTAATAAAAGATATGAAAATAAATAAAAAAATATTATCCCAATTTTTGCTCATAATACTCTTGATGCTTATAACATTGATACCAGTTTCTGCATCTGAAAATGAAAAAACAATCAAAATTGACCCAGCCAATGTGGTTGGGTTGGTTGATATGCGAACTGAAATTACATCAATGCTTGAAGACTTAGGCTATAACTGGCATCCTGTTTTTAATGAATCGACTCAGCAGTTTATTAAAGTGGCTGAAAAATATGATCAATATAGGATGTTATTCAAACTAAATACAAACAATGCAATACAAATCAATGTTCATATTAACCAAAAGGACAATGTGACAGGTCTTCATTTTTTTGAAATGGGCAATGATCACTTCAATAAAGAGGCATTAAAGTACTTCCAGTTACTTAAGGAGCGTTCCATACAAGAATTTGGAGACGATAGCGTCAGTGATGGTTTTTCATTTTTTACACCATAGAAATTCTTTTTTAGCAATAATATCAGGTTAAAGGTAAAGGAAAAATAAGTGGATCATTTCCTACTCAAAGTTAAAACCGACTTAAAAAGAGGTAAGTAATATTTGTATTAGTAGTAAAATGTCAATTTCTTGAATTATTGCTTTCTAATAAAATCAGCAACTTAATACAATATTTAACCATTGTAGCAGATAGACTACTCGGCTACGAACCGAGCGGTTACAGGTTCGACTCCTGTCGAGCGCACCATACACCTAAAGGGTTGCACAGACTTCAGTCTTGCGGCCCTTTTTTATTTGTATATTATCTCTATATCACTTCCTGATCCTTTAAAACCTGATCTTTTGTCATTTAGCTCTTATAATTTAACTTATGTTAGATTATATTTGTGCATGTCTTTTACCATAGTCTATTCTTACAACTCATCACCTATAAAGGTAAAAATATACTCATGAGAATATTATTCTGGTACTGTCAAAAATTTGCCTGGCTGCCTGCAATGAAAACCCTGGAAATGGCACCTGAGGCTGATAAGGGCGATTATCAAGATGTATTAGTTGCCTTTATACATATTGAGCCAAAAGATGTGATAGACGGAAGCTCATCTGAAAAAAAGCTCCTGAAAAATCTAAAGTGGCTGGCCAAAAAATGGAATAATAAAAAGATTATACTGCATTCATTTACACATCTGGGTGAAGAAAAGGCCGATGCAGATGAAGCACTGGAGTTGCTTAATCGAGTTGAAATTCGTTTAAAGAATGTTGATTATGAAGTGATTCAAACCCCCTATGGTTATTTTTTAGATCTTAATATGCAATCTAAGGGGCATCCACTGGCAAGGATCTATAAAGAGTTTTAAACAA
>WTAX01000510.1 GCA_013139395.1 Gammaproteobacteria bacterium
ACTCAGGATGACGTTCAAATATTTGCGTAGCGGAGATTGCCATGGGCGAATCAAGGAATACATTGGTAAAATATTTAATGCAATGATTATTAGTCCCCTCTCTCAGGTAATAGAGGATTTCCTGAGTACGTTCCAGGGCAAACGTTGGAATAATAACATTGCCTCTACGCCCTATCGTTTCATTGACGATATCATATAACTCATCAATAGAAGGAAGTAATTGCTTGTGCAGGCGATTACCATAAGTCGTTTCCATGACGACCGTATCAACTTTTGGCGGTGCTGCTGGATTACGCAGGATTGCCCGGCCTCCATAACCGAGATCGCCTGAAAACACCAGCCTATGCTTATGCCCATCTTCTTCAAGTTCTAAAAATATACTGGCAGAACCAAGAATGTGTCCCGCATCCAGAAAAGTGGCACGAATACCAGGAGCGATTTTTATGGGGACATTGTAACTTGCTCTTCGACGAAAATATTCCAGGCAATTCAAGGCATCCAGCGTGGTGTACAATGGTTCAATTTCATTACTGTGTTTATAGTCATAGGTATCATGACGACGCCTGGCTTTGCGTCGTTGATAACGAGCTTCTTCTTCCTGTAACCCGGCAGAGTCCAACATGACTAATCGTGCCAGTTCAACCGATGCTGAAGTGGTGATCACCTCTCCCGTAAATCCTCGTTTGGCAAGTAAGGGAATGCGTCCACAGTGATCAAGATGAGCATGGGTTAACAAAACAAAATCAATCGATTCTGGATCAAAACCAAAAGCATCAGAGTTTTCTTCAGCAAGTTCTCGTCCACCTTGAAACATACCGCAATCTATCAGTATACGCTTCCCGGCACATTCAACCAGATGACAGGATCCCGTAACATCCCGATCAGCACCGTGAAATGAAATTTTCATAATGAGTCCTTTTTTTCGTCATTTTTTCAGGATTAGGTTCTGTTTTTAACTTTAATTTACCCAGATGAATTACTTTCAGTTTTACTTTGATGAAGTTGAACGTTGTTGCCACAGTCGTTTAATCTCATCCTCACCAAGAGGTTCAGCATGTTTAACTTGCAGGCTTTCTATCCACTCTCGGGCAAAGTCTCTTTGCGGATAGAAGTTTAATAGTGCCGTGAATGTCATCGCTGTCAATGCTCCAAGGCTTGCCAGTGCCATATCCTTGTGACTGTCCCAAATGTCACCCTGAGTACCGAGGTAAGCCATACCGAGTTCACCGCCGAACAATGTAGCTGCACCCCATTCTATAAGCTCGAACATCATGGAAGTAGACATGGTGAGATCCATCGGCAGAAAGTAGCCCCAAAAGCCACGCACATTCACCACTCTTATGAAAACCTCACGAAGTGGATAGGCCAGTAAGAGTCCATAGCAAAAGTGAATGACACGATCAAAATTATTACGCTCCCAGCCGATCAGTTCATTAAAACCTTGACCAGTGAACGCCTGAAACCAACTATCGTAAGGAACCTCAGCATAGGTGTAATGGGCACCAATCTCATGCAAACATAAGAAAATAAAAATCAGGGTATAAGAGATACGAGACAAGACAAAGTACTTGTATGAAGTGATGAGCACGATGACGGCTACAACGACTAACACGTTTTCCAGTGCCCAGTCCTGACGAAACAGTGGATCAATGGCCAAAACAATCCATACAGTTAAAAACAGTATAGTCAGGAACAGCAGATATTGCCGATGTGGAATTACCATGTTCGGTACCCAAATATAGATCTCATAAACATAGACTCACACGTATCCTTATTTGTTGAAATTGTTTTCCAGGAGAAACAATAGTTTATCAGCATTTTTCCCCTGCTGTGAATACTTATTTCCGTAGACAGCTTTTCCAGCACCACTGCAGTCCCTTCCGTGTTTCTTCCAACAGCAACACTGTGGATGCCACGAGGATCGCTAGCAACCAATCCATTTCTGTCAATGCAGTCGTATGGAAAATAGACTGTGCCAACCCCCAGTGCACGACCAACACCTGCAATCCTACTACGGCTGCCACGGCAAGCCAAAGAAAGCGGTTGTGGAAAAAAGTTGAATTGAATGTTGAGCTGCGATCAGCCCGCGCATTAAAAACGTTAAAAACCTGAAATAGGATGAACGTGGTGAAAGCCAGAGTCAAAGCTTGTTCCTCTGTCCGGTTCTGTAATCCCCACAACAGCACACTCAGGGTTCCCACTGCCATGGTGGTGCCGTAGACAGCAATATTACCCAAACGTCGCAGTGTCAGAATACGCTCGTCTGCCTTGCGGGGTGGGTTATTCATGATGTCAGAATGTGCAGGATCAACGCCCAGAGCCATGGCGGGCGGTCCATCCATAATGATATTAATCCAGAGTAACTGGATTGGGCTGAAAGGGAGCGGTAAGCCCAGAAATGGGGAGATGAATACCGTTAAAATTGCACCAATATTGGTGGACAGCTGGAAGCGTACAAACTTAACGATATTATCGTAAATAGTACGACCCCCTTCCACCGCATGGACAATAGTGGCAAAGTTGTCATCGGTGAGCACCATGGTAGCCGCTTCTTTGGTGACATCGGTACCAGTGACTCCCATGGCCACACCGATGTCTGCAGACTTCAGTGCCGGTGCATCATTGACCCCGTCACCAGTCATGGCTGTCACATGACCGCGAACCTTGAGCGCACGCACGATACGCACTTTCTGCTCAGGGGTGGTGCGGGCAAATACGCCAATATCATCAATACGTTCAGACAGCTGGATATCATCCAGTGCATTCAGCTCATCGCTGGAAAGCACCTCGCCTTCGATCCCCAATTCACCAGCGATAGCGGCGGCGGTTATCTTTTGGTCTCCGGTGATCATCTTCACCGCAATACCGGCCTGGTGACAGAGGCCAATGGCATCACGGGCCTCAGAGCGTGGCGGATCCATCATACCCACAAGCCCATCCAGACGCAGCCCGTCCAGATAACGAAACAAATCAGCAGCAGGATCGAATTCTCTGGCCAAAATCGTTCGGCTGGCTGCCGCAAGCACGCGCAGCCCTCCTTGCGCAAGAGATTTGTTCTCTTCCAGTAGTAACGCCTTTGCATCACTGTCCAGCACCATCTCACCATTGCTACTCAGATAGGTAGCACACTGTTTGATGAGAATATCCGGCGCACCTTTGACAAAAACCCGGACCTGATCACCATCAAGGTGGAAGCTGGCCATATACTTGTGGGCTGAGTCAAATGGGATTTCGGCAATGCGAGGGAAGATATCCTGCAGTGCATCACGTGCTAGTCCGCCCTTGGCGGCGAGTACCAGCAAGGCTCCTTCCATGGGATCGCCCACCACCTGCCCAGCACGCAGATATGCATCATTACACAACGCCAGGGGTAGAAGCACGGGGTTGAAGTCAGGCGGCTCTGTACTATCATCTGTGATGATGCGACCACTTGTTTCATAGCCTTCACCTTCGACGGTAAACCTCTGGCCACAGGTATAAAGCGCACGTGCCGTCATCTGGTTGACTGTGAGCGTCCCCGTCTTATCAGAACAGATCACTGAGGTACAGCCCAGAGTTTCCACCGCTGCCAAACGCTTAACAATGGCCTGGTGTCTTGCCATACGGTGTAGTCCCAATGCCAGTGTAACGGTAACCACGGCAGGCAATCCTTCGGGGATGGCCGCCACCGCTAACGCAATAGCTGTCATTATCATCTGTACCCAGGGCACGCCACGCAGTAAACCACCTATGAGCATAATGACCACCACAATACCGGCAATGACTGCCAGTCGTTTGCCCAAAGCATCAAGCTGAATCTGTAATGGTGTCGAGGCCTCCTCTGCTTCTGCCAGCATGCCCGCGAGACGCCCCATTTCGGTTTCCATGCCAGTGGCTGTTACAACCATCTCGGCACGTCCACGAGTTACTGTCGTGTTCATATAGAGCATGTTGTCCCGCTCTGCCAGGGGGATGTTTTCTCCGTCCAACACTTCGTTCCATTTACCTACCGTGTGGGACTCTCCAGTGAGGGAGGATTCATCTACTTCGAAACTGTGAGTGACAATCAAGCGTCCATCAGCTGGAATCCGGTCACCGGCATCCAGCAATACGATATCACCGGGAACCAGTTGCTCAGCAGGGATCATCTCTGTCTTTTCATCCCTGCGCACCTCAGCCTCGGGTGCAAGCATCTTTTTCAAAGCGGCCAGTGACTGTTCAGCCCGATATTCCTGATAGAAACCCAACAAGGCATTGATCACTACCACCACTAAAATCACCAGAGCATCCTTGATATTACCGATGGAGCCCGCCAATACAGCAGCACCAATCAACACCAGGATCAGAAATCCCTTAAACTGGTCAAGTAACAGCAGCCAGGGACTCTTCGGTGGTTTTTCCAGCAAGCGGTTGGGACCATGAGAGTCCAGGCGTTGCCTTGCTTCAGCCTTGCCCAGACCAGTAACAGGATCGGTATCCATTTCCTTCAATACCTGATCCGCCGCTAAACAATACCAATTATTTTTTATAACCATGACTGATGTATTCTCAAATTAAGGTATCTTTCAAAAGATATTATACTCATTGACTTCGCCCGGCAACAGTATTTCTATTTGAACGTATCGTTAAGTTTGGTGGTTATCCATTTGCTGCTATCCGTATGGCAGCAACTCAGTGTCAGCCTGATCTGGTATTTAGTCGGGGCTCATAGTCATCGTATCTCACTGGATAATGGTGTGCATTATGCCTATACTTGTAATATGCACAATGTCACTCCCGGGATCAATAGCTTGTTATTCGCAAGGTTAAGAATAAAACATGATTAAAACTTTGACCATTACCCAACTGGTTGAAAATACCGCAGATGGTCCCGGACTACTGGGTGAGCACGGGAACGCCTTCCTCATTGAGGCTGATGAATATTGCTTGTTGTTTGATACAGGACAAGGTCTTACACTAAGACACAATGCCGAACAACTTAATGTCCCTATAAAATCCATTGAGTCTATCGTTCTAAGTCATGGTCACTACGATCATATGGGCGGGCTTAGTGAAGCACTTGACATGACAGGCCCCATCGATCTCTATCTGCATCCAGACGCATTGGGCAGCAAATTCAACCAAAACGGCCGAAATATTGGTGCACCAATGACTGATGTTACGAAGATCCATTCACTGACAAGGGAAATTATTCACACACGCAAGCCTACCGAGATTACTACAGGTATCCATGTCACAGGCGAGATACCGAGAACTCATAAAATCGAAGATACAGGCGGTTGTTTTTATACCGACCAAAAACTGCATCACTCGGATTCATTAGTTGATGATCAAGCCCTGTATATTGAAACATTTCAAGGTGTTGTGGTAATACTTGGTTGTGGTCATTCCGGCGTCATTAATACACTGGAGTACATTCACATGCTTAGCAGCAGCAGGCCCATCCGTGCGGTGATTGGCGGCATGCATTTGCTCAATGCCACAGCTGAACGTCAGGCCTTCACTGGTGATGCCCTGGAACGTTTTTCTATTCCCTACCTTGCAGCAAATCACTGCACGGGTCTTAATGCCATTTGCAATTTTATGAATCGTTTCCCTGACAGTGTCCATAAATCCAATGTAGGCAGCAGGCATCACTTCTGTATTGAGTTTTAATAGATGTTATGGTCACTTATTTATAGTGTATTTTATTGATAAAATAGCAATTTGCCAGTCACAGGTGATGGAATGAAAATAGATATCAGTAGCATTGCTGAAGAAAATCACCGCTATGCCATACACCTGGCTACATTGCAAAACATTATAGCCTACAATAACGGCTCTTATAATATCAAAGACATCCCCTCTGAACGGGATCCATTTGAAGCTGTTGATTTCTGGCGCAATATTTCACTTTCAGCGGAGATTTTGCTCAAAGCCTGTCTGCTAAAGCACCATATCTGTTTTTTCAAAAAAAGGGCTCATAGCGAATACGGTGAAAAAGTGACTGCAGTTGCAAATGAATGGCTGGATCAAACACTCAGGGAATTAGAAATAGATTATGTCGCACAGATCAACACGGGTACTGTAAGAACGGCAATAAGATATGCACAAAAAGAACTCTTCAACAGAATATTGATTGATGCCGAAAAGGCAAAACTGATCACTCAGATGTTTTACATCATCATACGTACCCGGCGCAATAGAAATAGTCATTTTTTCTTTCCCAACCAGGGGCATATTGACATCACGGAGGTAGAGATGCTTTTTTTACCACTTTTAAACCTGCTTGAAGAGTTATATAGACGATAATTAGATTACAGCAGCAAATACCCATTTGTTTTATCCGACTCCAAATGGTGCTACGATAATTTTCTTCACCATATTCATACCATCATCAGGAATATTAATATGAAAATAGCTATTGCAACAGAAAATGATAATCCATCTGCAGAAATTAGTTCACAGGGCGCACGCGCTTTATTTTTTTTACTATTCACTGCAGATGGACATCTGAGTGAGATTCTTGAAAACTCCTATGCAAGTGATGCTACTCTGGTAGGTCCAGAAGTGGCAAATATGTTAATTAATTTGCATGTGACTAAAGTTATTGCCGGTAGATTTGGGCCAAAATTCAAAGAAGCATTGGAAAAAAAACAGATAGAATGTATAGAGCAAACAGGATTTGCTGCTCAAGTCGCTAAAGAATTTTTTGATTAAATCATATACGGCTCGAAAGATAGAAGTTTTATTGTCAAGCAGTGATGATGACATTAATATTTTCATGACTACTACGGGTCATATTCAACGTATGTTCCTTAATACGCTGCGGCGTTAACGGCGCAAAATTGTTTTCGGTTTGCTGAGAAATTTTATTTATAAAATATAAAAGAATAACTTGAAACTTTTAATTTGAAGTCTATACTTTTTATTGAGAATATACTTAATTATCAACAGGAGAATCTATTATGGCCTTAACACGTTATGATCCTTTTAAAGAATTGAGAGAATTAACCCATAATGTAAATTCATTAAACGATGTATTTAATATTCAGGGATATCCAGAACTAAACTTTTCTTCATTTGTCCCTGATATTAACACCAGAGAAGGTGAATTTGCCTATCACATTGATGTTGATTTACCCGGGATGAGTAAAGATGAAATTAATATCCATATTGACAATAATATTCTGACTATTTCCGGTGAGCGTAAAACCAAAGAAGAAACCAAAAAGGATGATTACTATAAAATCGAAAGTTCATTTGGTAAATTTGAACGCACATTCAGCTTGCCTGATGATATAGATGCTGAAAATATTCATGCTGAATCCAGTGATGGAGTGCTTGAAATCGTTATTCCCAAAATGACCAGGAAAATTGAACAAGTGAAGAAAATTGAAATCAAGTAGGAGAATGGTATGGATATTGTAAAAAACGTCAAGGACATCTCTTCCGATCTTGAACATGGAATAAAAGAAGGTGTTAAAAAAACAAAAAGTACACTCGCCAATGTGGCCAGTCATTTGCCTTTTATCAACCTGGCAAAAGACAAGGACAATCAGCACATCATTGAAATCGATCTGCCGGGAGTGGAAAAAAAAGATATTGAGTTATCAATTGATGGCAATACCCTCACAGTGTGCGCAGAACGGCATATGAAAGAAGAGGTAAAAAAAGAGGACTATTATCACCTCAGCAGTTATTTCGGCAAAATATCACGTTCTTTTACCTTACCCGAAACGATTGATAAGGATAACGTTGATGCTGAATATAAGAATGGACGCTTATATATTCGTTTAAACGAGTCCGAAAAGAAAAAACAGCAACAGGTGTCGATTAAATAAGCTGTATTTTTGAATACAAAATAATTGTGAACTAAGCCGATAACCTGTAACAGACACCACAGGTTATCAGTTTTTTATTCATACTTACCCCTCAACAGAACGCTATTCACCTGATTCCTATTCATCTGATTCCATAGCTGCAGTATACTTGCCATAACGTGCAGCACCATTAAGTCTGGCACGTTGGTATAACGCTGCCTGAGTCTTTTTGGCATTCGCTGCATCACCTTTCCATGCCTGTAATGCAGGTTCTTGCAGAGCACGCCCATAAGAGAAGGATAATTCCCAGGGGTGTTGGCCCAGCTGGTTCATTGCATTAAGATTGGCTGTGGCTTCCTCTGGAGTCAGGCCGCCAGAAAGAAAATTAATACTGGGTACCGCTGCCGGCACGGTGCGATTCAATACCCTGACTGTTTGTTCGGCAACTTCTTCCGGGGTTGTTTTTTGCGGATTCTGTTTGCCTGGTATCATCATATTTGGTTTTAAAATCATATGTTCTAAAACAACATGGTGCCGATGCAGGGCATGAAACAGTTCATGAAAAACCACTTCACTGACTTCAGAGCAACGACTCAGGCTATGATCACCATCAATCAGGACTTCGGGCTCCACAATAGGAACAATCCCCTGTGCCTGACAAATAGCGGCATAACGAGCAAGAACTTCGGCATTTGCTTCAATGGCAAGTCGACTCGGCGTCATCTGCGCAATGTGATACACATTGCGCCATTTGGCAAAACGGGCACCAAGATCCTTATATCCTTTGAGACGCTCTTCCAGTCCATCCAAACCCTGAGTAATTTCATCTCCCACAGCATTGGCCATGGCAAGTTTACCCTTATCAACTTTAATACCAGGTACAATACCTTGTTGTGCACATAATTCAGGTAGTCTGATACCATCATCCGAGTTCTGTTCGAGAGTTTCCTCAAACAAGATAACTCCACTGATAAACTTCCCCAGATCGGGAGTTGACAATATCAGGCTTCGGTAGGCTCGACGGTTTTCTTCTGTCGATTCAACATCAATTGCTTTAAAACGTTTAGCGATGGTTGGACTGCTTTCATCCACGGCAAGAACTCCCTTGCCCTTTTGTACCATTGCCGTGATAGTTGCTTGAAGTTCATCATGTATGTTCATAATTCCCCCGGATGATTTGAAACAAATTAAAAATTATATCGTTATCTATGACTTTATACCTATAATAATAAAACTTCAATTATTAATAATTAGAGCAAATATGCAAAATAATATTTATTTTTTGATATACAAATTAAATATGAGATTATTCTTTTTTATGACTATCAATCATCACACGCAGTGATGATTGGTCATAGCCTTTTTTAACTCCTATAATTAAGAAATAAACAACTAAATGGGAATAGAATGTCAGACATCAAAAATGCATCGCTCGCTGATCAAGGTGAATTGCGGATTGAGTGGGCTCTCAAGGAAATGCCCGTTATCAATAACTTAATGGAGCAGCTCACAACTGAACGCCCGCTACACGGGTTACGCATGAGTGCCTGTCTGCATATTACCACCGAAACCGCCAACCTTGCTCGAACCCTTAAAGCAGCCGGTGCTGATCTGGTCTTGTGTGCCAGCAATCCATTAAGTACTCAAGATGATGTCGCTGCGGCATTGGTAGAAAAATATCATATACCTGTATTTGCTATTCGTGGTGAATCAACTGATCTTTATTACCAGCATATTCAGTCAGCTCTGGATCATAAACCGGTTTTCACTATGGATGACGGCGCAGATCTGGTTAGTGAAATGCATAAAACCCGAACTGAGTTAATTGATAATATGATTGGCGGTACCGAAGAAACAACCACCGGAGTCATTCGTTTGCGTGCTATGGCGGATGACAATGCGCTCAAATTTCCTATCATGGCAGTGAATGATGCTATGACCAAGCATTTATTTGATAACCGCTATGGTACGGGGCAAAGTGCACTGGATGGGATTATCCGTGCAACTAACATGCTGCTGGCAGGTAAAACATTTACTATTGTGGGCTATGGCTGGTGTGGGCGAGGAGTTGCCATGCGAGCTAAAGGCCATGGTGCCCATGTCATTATCACTGAGGTTGATCCACTTCACGCACTGGAAGCAAGTATGGATGGTTATCGTGTGATGCCGCTGCTGGACGCTGCTAAACAATCTGATTTTATTCTTACCGTGACGGGTGATAAGCATGTTGTGGATAAAGCTCATATGGAAGTAATGAAGGATGGCTGTGTACTGGCAAATGCTGGTCACTTTAATGTCGAAATTAATATCCCGGCTTTGGAATCACTCAGTATTAAAAAATCACAACCACGTGAATATGTGGAAGAATACAGCTTAAAAGATGGCCGCATAATTCGTTTACTTGCCAATGGTCGACTGGTTAATCTGGCGGCGGCAGAAGGACATCCCTCAGCTGTTATGGATATGAGTTTTGCAAATCAGGTCTTAAGCGCCATCTATATGCACAAACATCACGGCCGACTGTCTAACTCTGTCCACAATGTACCTGCAGAAATCGATCAACAAATTGCGCAACACAAGCTCGATGCAATGGGTATCAATATTGATCAACTTAGCGATGAACAACAACATTACCTGTCTTCATGGCAGGAAGGTACATCATAGAGACTGAGTAAAAATATAAATACGTTTCATAGTAACTTTTACATCACAAAAAAAATATGAGTAATGTGTATGTCTTTAAGTAAATATCTTGTTCAATTTTGTTATGAGCTTGAGGATTCAACTCGTTACAAGCATAGCAAACAGTTTTTTTATGATTTAATAGAAAATCCTCATTCCGCTATGCGTCCCTATTTTGATCTGACTATGATTTTACTGGTCATTTCCAGTGTCTATCTCATAATTTATGAAGTCAGACATGACCTGGGTACTTTTGGGCAAGTCTTTGAATGGTTTGCAGTCAGTATTTTTTTAGTGGAATATCTGTTACGGGTCTGGCTTTACAATTCTTCTCATAAAATAATTATAGAACATTATGAAAAGGCAGAGTTTGTAAATAGATCTTTTTCTCCCTGGCTGGCACTCAAAGATATAGTGTCTATCAAATGGGAATATATGACCCAGCCATTGGCCATCATCGATTTATTGGCTATTATTCCTAGTTATCGTCCCCTTCGTTTCCTCAGAATTTTTCTTCTTTTTCGACTCTTTAAATTATTTCGTTATGTTCATAGTTACAGTAACTTTATTCAGGTGCTGTCCGAAAAGCGATTTGAATTTTATACCATTTTTATCTTCATAATTTTTATCGTTTTCACATCCGCTTCAGCTATCTTCTTTTTTGAAGCGAAAGAAGATGGTGGAGAAATTGTCACCTTCTTTGATGCTGTGTATTGGTCTTTTATCACTCTTACTACTGTCGGCTATGGTGATATTACACCTCAAACTACAGAAGGTCGGGTTATTACGATGATTCTGGTCATTTGTGGATTGGCTGTGATAGCATTTATTACTTCTGTTATCGTATCAGCATTTAATGAAAAAATAGTTGAGATGCGTGAAAACAGTGTGTTTGCTGAATTAGAAAAAAAGCCGGGCCTGCACACCATTCTTTGTGGATATGGCCGTATGGGAACTGTTGTCGCAGAACATCTGGCTAATGAAAAAACACACTTCGTTATTATTGAATCTAATCCTGAAAATGCCTCTCTGGCAAAAAGAGCGGGTTATCTGGTCATTGAAGGCAGTGCAGAAAACAGTGAATTATTAACAAGGGCCGGGGTTATCGATCACGCAGAGATGATCCTTTGTTTAACTGGAAGCGACATTGTTAATGTTTATATTACATTAACAGCACGTTATCTTAATCCTGAAATACAAATTATATCCCGTGCTAATCGAGAGGATGGTGTACGAAAGCTCAAACAGGCCGGGGCAGACCATTCAGTCGTACCCTTTAAGGTGGTCGGTCTTATTGCCGTAGAATATATAGGCCAGCCTGTTGCTTTTGAAGCCATCCATGACATTTTATCCGGTAAACATGATATTGGCCTGGAAACTATAACTGTCAGCGAGAATAGCATCCTTGTTGGTCGTAACATTGGCAATATAGATTTTTGGGGCAATAAATTACAATTATTTGGTGTAATAACGCATAAATCCAGAAAACTTGATCAGCGTAAAAAACCATTTACTTTGAAATTACATCATTTTTACTTTAATCCAGATCCAGCATTTAAACTTCAGGCGGGCGATATAATATTAGTATTTGGTCATCAATATAGTATTGTTCATTTTAAGGATAAATTGGCACTTGGAAAAGTTTAGACAACTATCTCTATTAAAGAAAGAAGGATATGAAAAAAAAGAAGATTTTATTATTTGGCTGTAATCCACTCGTTAATGAGGTTGCCGGGCAACTCAGCAAAGGAGAGTGTGATATCACTATTGTTTCTCATGATGAGGACTGTGTCAAAAGGCTTGATGCTAAAAACATAACATTCAAGGATGTTGATTACACTGATGATGAACAACTCAGGTCTCTGGGAATTGGCGCAGATGTAAGTATTGTATTCAGTTTTTTTGAAGAAGATGCAAAAAATGTCTATTTAATTATTTCTGCTAAAGATATTGAGCCAAATGTATTGATTATTACCCTGAGTCAATCACTTGATTCTTCAGACAAATTACGTGCTGCAGGTGCTGACAAGGTCATTGATCCCTATGAAATCAGTGGTCGTAAGATATTTAATATGATTAAAAAACCATTAATATCAGAAACTATAGAACATGTAGTCTTTGGTCAGAGCTCTATAAACCTTGCTGAAATTGAAATAAAAGAAAATTCTTTTCTGGATGGCCAGAAGCTAAGTGAAGCACAACTTTCATTAAACTATAATCTGATTTTATTGGGAGTGGTGGATAGAGAGCTGAGTAATGAATTTATTTTCAGATTAAGTGATATCGATCATCAGCTTGATCCCAGTGATCTATTAGTTGTTATAGGTGCCTCTGATGAAATTGAACGATTAAAAAAGGATATCTCTTATCAAAAAGTTTAAACCAACACAATTAACTGTGATTGCCCCCGTGGTGTTATATATGCAGGCATCAGCCAAGTAATTCAGGTCTGATCATCCAGTTAATCATCCATTGCTTATCATTAACACGTTCCAGACAGACAATGCTGCCAGGTTGAAAAGCAAGCATCAAGTGATCTTCATCACCATAAAGCAAATATGAAATCAATCGTGGTAAAAATGGAAGGTGGCTAACGACAAGAGTATCACCTTCCAGGCTATCTATTTGTCTGGAAAATATTTCAGGTGGATCACTGGGATTAATACTATTTGAAGATTCAGCTTCAATAGTATCTATAAATCCTTTGCTAAGATATTCTGCTGTTTGTCTGGCACGTAATTTACCGCTATGGATTATTAGCTTCACCTGAACATTGGCCTTTTTTAAAAACTCTGCGACATGTTCGATATCAGCAATGCCCGTAGTCGTTAATGGGCGATTAAGATCTTGTGCTTTGGAGTGAGCTTCACCATGTTGAAGCAGATAAAGTTTCATG
>WTAX01000262.1 GCA_013139395.1 Gammaproteobacteria bacterium
AAGAATCCGGCTGGCCTGAATGGCCTTATTATCGCCCGGTTTTTTACCAAACGATAAACAATAAGCTGCCTATTATTGCCGCTAATCTGGATCTTAAACAGGTACGTAAGGTCATTAGAGAAGGCAGTCAGATTCTTGCTCAGGAGTATCAGGATTTATTAACAAAATACCAATACGATAAGGCACTCAAAAAAGAATTAGAACAGGAAGTACAATCTGCTCATTGTGATATGCTGCCGGAAAAAATGCTCGCCCCTATGTTGTTGGGACAGCAGACACGAGATCTTGCCATGATGCAGGCCATCCAGTCAACTCTATCAAAAAACAGTACAGCAGCAAAATCTCAAATTGTTCTTATTGCCGGCTCTGGTCACACCCGCACCGATTACGGCATCCCTTTTTATTTACAGCAGGAAAATCCCGAATTAACTATGATCAGCATTGCTTTTATGGAAGTCAGTGAAGATAAATTTAAGCCGGATGATTATGCCAAAGCCTGGAGTAAAACAGCCGCACAGCTGCCCTTTGATTATGTCTGGTTTACCGTCAGAGCAGAACGGGAAGATCAATGTGAAAAAATGAAGGAACATATGAAGAAAAGAATGGAAAAAAGAATAAAGAATAAAGAATAAAGAATAAAGAATAAAGAATAAAGAATAGTCATACACCCAAGAGTAAATATCACCAAGTTTTAGCCTGTTTGATATATTGTAGGCTATTTAACATTTATTGAGACAGAAATTCATGGGCAGAGTTAAAATAAAATATCCTGCATAACAAAATCATCAAGCCCAATATCAAAATTGACATGTTAGTTCATAAAAATTTCTTAGCCAACTGAATACAAAACGCCATAGAATTATCTGTATCTTAAGGCAAACATCAAGACATAATACACTCAAAACCGTCACACAATAATCACCCTACACATCTCTTACAATAAGAATCACCTTTTGCGAACATAAACGAATTACACATTAGAACAAACAAAACAACTGTAAGCTCACATAATTGATATTTTTTCGTAAAAAATTATTGTCAATAATAATAAAACCAAGATAATTTTTTTTAAAAATTGTAAAACTCATGCTTTTGATTTCCTGGGAATTTTAAATATAATGCAATGGAGACTTCTCCTGTATTACCTGAGTCATCAGGATCAAGTTGTAATTCAAAGCTGTTTAGCCTCTCCTGATTTTCTGATGGAACAAGAAACAGGTAAGTGTCCCAGGATTCCTCATCAACAAAAGATTGAGTCACCTTGATAAAAGCCTGAAACAAGCCAGACTTCATCGGACGAGTATATTCATCATATAAGTACAGCTCAAAGCCACACTCTTTTGAATAAACACCTTCAATATGATAGTGTCTGTTTGCAGCCATAAAAAATTGCCCTCCATGCCGTGGCTCATGATCCATATGCGGCATAGTCATATCTTGAGAGTTGTTTACATTGGGTTGGGCTTTTACCTCCAATGAACGATTTTGACAAAACTCAGATTCAGTTTTAGATGTTGTTGTATTCACAACAGACTGAACTTTTTCCATAGGTGAGTTTTTATCTATTGCCAGTGTATCAGTATTATATGTTGCCAGCACTTTAGTAAAGTTAAATATAAATATTAACAGAATTGAAGCAGCCATTAATACCACAAAGTATTTATTTATATTTTTTATCATGCTAAGCAAACCTGACAGAATATGTTTTCTTCAGGTTAGAGCGGCTGCCATATGATAATATAATCAAAGCAATAGAAAAAATAGGTAAGTGACCAACCAACTCGTGAATCCCGGTTAAGATTGATGTCATTATAAAAAAGAATGCCACAACAAGCATAACAAATCGGGTTGAAATCCCCAGTATGAGCATAATGCCGAATAATGATTCTGCTACTCCACCAGCAAATACAAAATGTAAATTAGTGAATTGTTCAAACCCCATAAGAGCAATAAAATTATAAAAACTGTTTTCCTCCATAAAAACAAGTCCCATTCCGGGATCCAGTAATTTGTTATGTACAGCCAGCACTAACAATTGTAAACCAATAGCTATTCGCAAAACTCTTGCCGCACTAGTAGCACCAAACGGAATTGGCACATTCACTTTTTTTAACAGACTACGATCACGGAGGTTTATTCGAGGTGAAATTAATATCAGAGCAAGAGCAAGACCCACAAATTCAAAAAGATAATCGATTAATAATTCCATAGGCAGCATAACTGGTAATGATAAAATAATAAGTATTAATAAAACACCCGAAAATAACGGGGAAACAAACAACATCGCCAGCACAGAAAGTTGTATTATCATACCATTTGTTTTCATACCTTCAGACAAAATGAGATTTGGAGCTAAGAAAACACCTTGTACAATATTCACTGTTAACATGACTGCAATAATAAAACTCAAAAAATGCCACTCAAGACCAGCCATAGGATAAGGTTTAGAAAGGATTGAGTAAAAAGAATTATTTTCAGAAGATATTTTTTCAAGCCTTACACACACAAATACAAAGAATGCACCACCTAAAAGAATCAATAACATCAACCAGTCCATTTGATAGGTAACATCTTTATAAATACCTTCATCTTCAACAAACCAGCGTAAATGAGCAAAGCAGTTCTGGCTGAATATAAGAAAAAATAATATGACTATGATGTATATTTTTTTCATAAATAACTCCTTATTTTATATGATTTATTTAATTCTTGATCTCAGAAAAGAATAAGTGCCCCATTATCTTCACGTGACGGATAGCGCTAGTTGTATTTGGTACAAAATAAAAAGCTATCACGCCTCATTAAACGCGCGCGCCAGCATGTCCTTAATTGGTTTGAGCATGTAGCCAAGTACTGTACGTTCTCCAGTTTGTATCATTACTTCAACAGGCATACCAGAGATGAGTATTAGTTTATATTCATCTAAAAGTGAAAGACTGTCATCAGTTAAAACCAGATTGGCTTTATAGAATATTTGCTGTTGCTGCGGGTTTTCATAAACATCGTTTGATATATCATGCAATATTCCATAGAGAGGCGGCATTTTACTGGACTCTGCGAATACTGAAAAACGCATTTCAGCTTTTTGCCCAATCTTCAGTACATCAATGTCCATTGGTGAAACCTGTGCCTGAATAATAAAATTACGATCAGTAGGTACAATCTGCATAATTTCCTCCCCCGGTTTTAAAATCTGACCCAGAGTGACAATATCTAAACCTTTGATTTTTCCAGCCACTGGCGCTTTAATGTCAATATGGGCCAGTTTATCTTTAACGGCCAGATATTCTGCGTATAAGCGGCTCTGTTGAGCATGATATTCACTGAGCTGAGACGTTACTTCCTGTATGTATTCACTGCCTTTAAGTAATATCTGGTGCTCAGTTTCCGCATGGATTTCAGTCAGACGTGATATTTCACTTTCAGTAGAGAATATTTCTCCCATCAAGCGACTTTGATTACGCTTCAATTCACGTAGTTTGGTTTTTGCAACGAAATTTTTACCCACCAAAGTTTTAAAGCCGGCAACATCTTGTTTAAGTAAGGCCAGTCGGGAATGGATGGTCTTCAGTTGAAGTTTCAAGCCGCTGACCTGTTTAGTGTACTGAACCAGACGCTGATTCAGTACTCTTTGTTCTGAATGCAGAGTTTTACGCCGTGAATTAAATAGGTTCAGCTGAGTAAGCAGGGTTTCCCTTTCAAATAGTGTTTTAGCATTACGCTTAAGTTTTTGAGAAAAAACAAGAGCATCTTTATTATCCCTTTCTGTTTTCAGGCGTTCAACATGAGTTGAAATTTCAAACAATTGTTTTTGTACGTTATCCCGGCGAATTTCCAATAAGGTACTGTCCAGTTGTAATAACAGTTGCCCCTGTTCGACCCAGTCACCATCTTTGATGGCAATATTTTTTACCTCACCACCATCAAGATGTTGTACAATTTTGTTTTTTGAGGCGACACTAATTTGACCGTTTGCCACTACAGCACTTTTAAGTGGAGCAAGACTTGACCATAATACCATAATACCAAAGGTGAAAAATAAAATCATAAATCCCTTTCGAACAAAGGGTCTGTAATCAAAATTTAACTCATCAGATGTATTTTTTTTAATCTTAGCTTGCTTCACTGGTGTGCCTCTCAATGCTTCTTGTTACACTGCTGTTTTTGGCTGCTGGTATCATGTTGTGTATAGATGCTCCTTTCTTATCGTCAGCTTCAATCTTACGACAGTTATCTGCCATAGCGGCAGCCAGTCGATTACGGCTCTTTGCTATAGCCGCAGCCATACGCTTATTGGCAGCATTGGCAGCCTTACGTGCTGCGCTAATTCGTATTCGATTATTGGTGTCATTAGCCGCCTGCATGCTTGCTGGTGCCTGATTTTTGGTTGTGTTGACTTCTCTACGTGTTGTGTTCACCGGCAGACGATTATTAGTTATATTGGCTTCTCTATGTGGTGCTGTATCCACTGGCAGATGATTATTGGCTGAAATGGAATTTTGCTTGTGTCCCATAAGGTGCGTAATTACCTTCCATGCAGGTCCATAGAGGCTCAGGGTACCGCCCTTTAGCAGCAGTATTTTATCAACAATCTGGAGAATTTTTTTACGGTGGCTGACCAGAATCAGCGTTGTATTCTGCTCTTTAAGCTTCAGGCAGGCACGACTTAATGCTTTTTCACCTTTTCTATCAAGATTTGCGTTTGGCTCATCCAGTACCACCAGTTTTGGTTGACCATATACTGCTCTGGCCAGGCCGACTAATTGCCTTTGCCCGCCAGACAATACGGATCCGCCTGGACCAATAGGTGTATCATAACCTTCCGGGAGATGTCGTATCATTGAATCTATTCCTGCCAATTGTGCCGCCTTGATAATTTTCTTATGATCGACTTCACCAAAGCGTACAATATTTTCTGCAATAGTACCTTCAAATAATTCAATATCCTGTGGTAAATAACCAATGTGCGGTCCCAATTCATCCAGATTCCAGTGCTGTATTTCTGTGTCATCCAGTCGCACTTCCCCCTGCGTTAATGGCCATAAACCTAATATCGCTCGTACCAATGAAGATTTTCCTGCCGCACTGGGCCCGATAATGGCTAATGACTGACCTGCGGGCAATTCAAAACTCAGACCTTTCAGAGAATAACGTTTGCTGCCGGGAGGACGCATGACAATATTATTGACTTGAATGTGTCCCTCAGGCTCAGGCAAACTCATATGAGATATTATTTCAGATTGTTGTTCCAGAAACTCGTGCAGCCGTTGAACCCCTGCACGTGCGGAAACAAATTGTTTCCAGGCACCAATACTTTGATCAATTGGCGCTAAGGCACGCCCCATGATAATGGAGCCTGCGATCATCATTCCTGCGGTAATGTGATTATTGATTGCCAGATAGGCACCTAAACCAAGGATCAGTGATTGAAACAGCATGCGTAATGTTTTACTTAAGCTGATAAAAAAACCTGACCGATCTGAAACCTGAGAATGTTCTTGCAAAGCCTGTTCATATTGGACTTGCCAGCGTTTTTTGAATTGTTCCTGCATACCCATCGCCTGGATCACTTCACTATTGCGTAGTGTTGCACTGACCATATTGGATGCAGTATGTTGAGATTCGCTGGATTTTTTGTGCAGGTTTGCGGTTGATAATTCATTGAATAGTGCCAGAACAATGAGCACTACAGCAGAGCCGACAGCAAACCAGCCGAAAAGTGGATCAAATAAAAACAATAAACCCAGATAAATTGGTGTCCAGGGCATATCAAAAAATGCAAAGGGGGCATTGCTGGATAAAAATTGTCGCACTGTGGCCAAATCATTTAGTGCCTGATTATTGGCATGCTCTGGATTTTTTAAGGCATTGTTATGTACGGCAGTAAAAATGTGAGGGGCCACATTTTGGTCTATTGAAAATGCAGTATGGGCCAATATTCGTGAGCGGACATACTCCAGTATACCCATTGTTAAGAACATCCAGACCAATATCAATGATATAAATAATAGTGTTTCCTGGCTGCGGCTGCTCATCACTCGATCATATACCTGCAGCATGTATAAGGGTGGTGCCAGCATCAACAGGTTAATAAATAGACTGAACAGACTGATGTAAATTATACTTTTCCAGAAGGCACGTTCCTGATCCTTATTATTTGAAAAAGTTGAAAATTTGTGTACAAAGTCTTTAAACGTTTTCATAATCTTTAATCAGTAAAAGGTTTAATAAAGAAAAAAGGTGACGACGATCTCTCGTCAGTCACCTTGTTTAAATAGTCACTGTACATTAATACTATCTATGTTGACATCATTAAGCTCAACTTCCAGAAAAGGAAATAAGTTAATGACGTCAAATTTTAAAATATAATGACTATTCATATTTGAAGCGTTAGGCAATATCCATTAGATTAGCTTCTGTAACGTTATCAAAGGCATTTTCATCTAACTGAATATCAGCAGCAGTCAAATTACCATAGACATCAATGCTGCCCATGGACTTGCCATCTGAAGTCAGCTCAATATGAGTCAGATTACCTCGTACCTGAGTCAAGGTATACTCAGCATTCTGACCGCCAATGATTAACTTGTCGCCATCATTACGGTTAAAGCCGTCAATTCTGTCTTTTCCGATACCCTCACCAGATGCCTGGAACAGATATTCATCGGCACCACCATCACCACGCAAATAGTCATTGGCATTGTCATTAACAGAGTAGAGCTTGTCATTACCAGAGCCGGCATAGATTTTATCAGCACCGGCGCCATCAAGGATAATGTCATTGCCATTGCCGGCGTGTAATTGATCATTACCGCTTCCACCAGCCAGTGCATCATCGCCGTTATCACCACGCAGGTAGTCGTTGCCGTCACCACCGATCAGACTGTCATCGCCTTCACCCGCGTACAGCTTATCATCACCCGCACCGCCATCGAGTTGATCATTGCCGTTTCCGCCGTGCAACTGATCCCTGCCGTTACCGGCTGTAAGGCTGTCATTACCATTATCACCACGCAGATAATTATTGCCGTCACCACCGATTAGAGTGTCATTGCCTTCACCCGCATACAGCTTGTCATCACCCGCACCGCCATCGAGCTGATCATTGCCGTCTCCGCCGTGTAACTGGTCTCTGCCGTCAGCACCGATAAGAGTATCATTGCCGTCATCACCACGCAGATAGTCATTGCCAGCACCACCATCAAGAAAGTCATCACCGTCACCGGCATAAATCTTGTCATTACCTTCACGTGCCCAGATTTTATCATCGTCGCTCAGGCCCATAATGCTATCATTACCTTGTGAGCCAAACACGCTATCTTCATTGAGGTAAAAATGATTCATCCAGGTCGCTAAATCGCCCAGATTTGCATTACGGTTGCCATCTTCATTCAAGACATTATCGCCTTTGATCTGAAAACCAAGATGATAGATGCCG
>WTAX01000011.1 GCA_013139395.1 Gammaproteobacteria bacterium
GGTCACTTTGGCGCACCACAACTGGGTGGTATCGGTGCCGGCTGGGCGACAACCATTACTCATTGGGTGATGCTATTGTGTTTATCCATCTATGTGTTTAAGAGTAAACGATTTGCAGCAATTAAACTTTTTCAAGGCAGTCTGGTGCCTCAGCTTAATGAATTAATCACACTTTTAAAACTGGGGCTCCCCATCGGCATTACTTTTTTTGTCGAGGGCAGTATCTTTTCTATTATCGCTTTATTTCTGGCATCATTGGGCGTTGTGACGGTAGCTGCTCATCAAATAGCCCTGAGCTTTTCTTCACTGATTTTTATTTTACCACTGAGTTTATCCATTAGTCTGACCATTCAGGTAGGACGGCAAAGTGGCGCACAGCAATGGCAAGATGTAAGTAATACAATTAAAGCAGGTTATCTTATCAGTCTCAGCTTATCCACAATGGCGGCCTTATTAATTGTCAATTTTTCCACTGATATTGCCACTTTATACAGCAATGATTTACAGGTCATTGAATTAGCCGGTAGTTTGATGATTTTTACTGCTTTTTATCAATTTTCTGATGGTATCCAACTATGTTCATCCGGCTCATTACGAGGACTGAAAGATACGACAATACCGATGCTGCTCTCCATTATCGCTTATTGGCTTATTGGTTTTCCTCTGGGCTACACCCTGGCACTCACTGATATCATTACTGAGGCAATGGGTGCTAAAGGTTTCTGGATCGGTCTTCTCAGCGGACTAAGTTTGTCTGCCATCTTTATGACAATCAGACTCTACACTATAAGAAGCCAACACAATAAATCAAGAGATACAAAGCATACCCGCTGGAATTAAACGTAAGAATCAGGACTTTTTTCATGTTGAAATCCACTACACCTGGATTGACCTGAGATATTGGATATAAAAAGATTTCCTGATCCAGCTGAAACGACCCAAAGCGGAAAATTCTGACACCGAACATAATGAGTCTTATAAGTCATAAAGCAGATATATTGACTAAATTTAGATTGTCATCCATGTTTATACATGATTTAAATTTCGGAAATGATATATTTTTCAGTTAATATATGGAAAATTTCATTAAAAATACTATTTTTAGTCCACCCTAAGGCTATCATTTGAGCAAGTTATCTGAGTGATTCTTACCGAATCAAAGAGATATATCTTATAATTTATTGTATGTATCATGATGTTACACAATTCAAATCTGCACTTTAAAAAATATAATTAATTAAGAATATTCCTACATAAAAACCAGATAATTCCTACACAAACTTGAGCCAGATCAATCTTTATGTACTATATTGAAAAAGCCTTAATCATAGATCAGGATTAATACCATGATTTCTAATCGATTAATATATGCCATTCCTCTCTTTCTATGTATAAATGCATATGCTGAAATTGCTCCAACAAGTCCTGGACAAATCCTATTTAGCAAGCTTGGTTGTACGAACTGTCATGGTCAAAATGGAGTACACCCAACATCTAAATATGCACCTGTTCTTAAAGGAAAGTCTTCTGATTATATAATTGAAAAAGCTTCTGCTATTTTTAGTGGTAAACATTTATCCAATCGTACTCATTTCATGCATGAACAGTTTTGTGTCGGTGATATAAAAAAAGATGATAGTTGTTATCCCACCCCAACAGAAGATGAACTGCAAAAAATTGCTCAATGGTTAAGTTCAAATTTGCCTGACAAAAATATGACGTTTCAAGGACTTTATGTATCTGCACAAGATACTTACGATAAACTCCAGGAACTTGGAGACAAGGCGTTGTTCATTGATATTCGTACTCGTGCAGAAGTGGCTTTTTTAGGGATGCCAACAGATGTTGATGCGAATATACCTTATATGGTTGTTGGTGACTTTAGTGAATGGAATGAAAGAAAACAAAATTTCAAATTTTATCCCAATAGCAAATTTACTCTTCTGTTTGACAAATTAGTAAAATCACGTGGATTAAATAAAGACAGTCTTATTTTTCTTATTTGCCGTTCAGGTAAACGTAGTGCTAAAGCGGCTAAACTTTTATCTGCAATTGGATATCATAATGTGTATTCCGTAGTTCATGGCTTCGAAGGTGACAAAGCTAAAGAAGGCCGTCGTAGGGGTGAGCGGATAGTAAATGGCTGGAAAAATAACGGGCTTCCCTGGAGTTATAAACTAAATAAGGAAGCCATGTATATGAAAATATAACTAGATTGAATGTCATGTTTTAGAGTCTACTATTAAGTAATGTAAATTTGATTTTGTATGGATTTTAAAAAGGTATAATAGCAATGCAGCATATGATACTAAAGAGATCAATTTTTTTATTACTTATTTTTTTTAACATATCACATGGCGTATACGCTTTTGATGAAAATATTTCAAGACCTTCTGAATTACCAGAAATGGAAGAGCTTAATCAATTATTATATGGAAGTAATAAGATTGAAGGGATTGTTTTTACAATATATGAATCCGATGAATCGTCATTAACTGATATCATGCCGAGATTATTATATTATGTATCTCTAATTAAAAAGAAATTTAATGACTTACCTGTTGCAGTCGTTTCACATGGTGATGAGATGCTGGCATTAACGACAGAAAATATAGATTACTATCCAGAAGTACACAGTAATTTAAAAAAAGTGGTTAATCTTTTTGATGTCTATTTTCATGTTTGTGGCTCATTTGCACGATTGAATGATTTAGAAATACATGATTTCCCTGATTATGTTGATGTAGTCCCCTTTGGTCCATCACAAATAGATGACTATCAATCAATAGGTTATAAAACCATTGATTTAGAGGTGGAGTATTAAGCAATCTAATCTTATTGAATAAACCTATTAACATTTTATATTCTGACTATGGATCAAAAATATCCTAAAGACTGATAGTAAACTATTTTATATTATGTAAAACGACAAATTAACTAAGTTTCCTTCGCAGTATCAAGGAGCCCCTTACTACTAAAGTATGAGAGACTTACCATGAAAGAAAAAGAATTATTTTCAACCTTTGGTGATCAAACTTTTACCAATTGGTTCTGGTTAGAAAAAGGTGAACGTTGCTCTCATTTATGGCTTTTAGATCATTTTCATCATCTATATCACAACATCAGCCTAAGCACTTTTTTCAAACAAAAATCACGAATAAATTCAGATACTATAAATATATCTAAAGGGTATAGTTGGCTCCCGATTTATGATGATGAAAAATGCCGTGCAGGCTTATTATATATTCCTCCTAATAGTAGAATGCCAATGCATGACCATA
>WTAX01000486.1 GCA_013139395.1 Gammaproteobacteria bacterium
ATTTTCACTGGTTCAACAAACAAAAACCATTGAAATTAGGAATGCCTACCCCCATAACAAATCTATTGTCCACTTATACAACTCATACTACAGTCGATTAAAACAGTCTGCTAGCAACAAAAAAGAATAAAGGTAAAACTATGTCTCGAATGGTAAATTGTGTAAAACTAGGAAAAGAAGCCGAAGGTCTTGAGCGCATCACATACCCTGGCGATCTGGGTAAACGCATTTTTGACAACGTATCCAAAGAAGCCTGGGCTGGCTGGGTTCAGCATCAAACCATGCTGATCAATGAATATCGTCTATCCCCCATTGATCCCGAACACCGTAAATTTATAGAAAAAGAAATGGACAAATTCTTTTTCAGTGACGAAGTGGCTGCTAAACCTGATGACTATGTTGCTCCAAAATAGCCAATAACGAATGTAAAAGCATTAATAAAAACCAGAATTAGAACCAGAGTTAAATTCATCCCCTAAATTAAGGGAAAATCAGACTCTGGTTTTTTTTGTCAAATTTATTCATTTTTCTCTTGACACAAACCAGCAAAAACGACAAAATACACGCCGTTGAAACAATAAGCCACTCCGTTTTAACGACTAGCAACACCGTTGCCCAGATAGCTCAGTCGGTAGAGCAAGGGACTGAAAATCCCTGTGTCCCTGGTTCGATTCCAGGTCTGGGCACCATTCATTTCAAGGCTTTCAGCCATCTTAGTAAAATCATAAAATTATTGGGTTACCTCTTAGGTTACCTCCACATTAAAAATCTCTATTAGGTTAATTCATTTACAGTTATACGTTTTCCTATATGATATGGTATCAATAGTTATATAGACACCTGCTTTTTTTGAATGGGGTCAGTTGTAACTGTTATTAAAATTTGGTGTAGAGTTGATACCTTGTTCATAGCAAAGAAAGGTATATAGCTCTATTTCAATAGCATATGCAGAGGACATCTGTAACACACTTAAAAGATCAATTGTATGAATACGCTATGGTGGATTATTTGTAGCTCTATCTTACTCTACAATAGTTGCTGTCTACCCCAAAAGCTAGACGCCTGTATCGTGGTTTATATTCTCCTTTCTTCAGGAGTTTAAAAGTAAGAAACAATTTTCAATTGATTATAGTTTTAGAATTAAACTCTATTGTGGTAAGTAGCTTTATTGGCTATATCAGTTGCTTGCTTTATTCGTTCAATTCTAGTATCAAGCCAATTTTTAAGATTTGCGTGTCTGGCATGAGGTATTGTTTTAGGCTCTATTATAATTTTAGTGTTCAATATAACGATTGCTTCAACCTCACTCCACCCATGAATGGTACACTTGCCACCGTTTTTAATACGTGGTTCACGAACATATTTATCGCCAATGTCATCGATTTCATGGTTACTAATTCCTGACACCCGATAAACTGAAGTTTCGCCATCTGGTGCAGGCAAATACGAAGCGTACTTAATCCTACCTTTAGACTTGGCAACATGGCTTGAGCTGGTAAGAAAACGTGCAATAATCTCGGAAGAGTCAACAGTAACACTCGGCTCAGGTTTAATCGATATATTTAACTGAGTCTTAGAGTTAGTTTTGGATTTCACCCACCCTATTAATGATTTCATTAGGGATAGTATCATTGAAAACATCCGACCCATTTCTTTTTCTCTCCGTTGATCCAAGGATAGCAGCATAGATCACAATGTTATCTCCACTAAGACTAGCAACTAATACCTTATCTCGTCCAAAATCCCATTGAAAGCCAATATCTCCGCTAGGCTCTGGCACTATCTCTGGGATAGGCAACCAGCTCGGCATTGCTGAGATAAATTTTTCCGCCTCAAAGAATGCTCTCTCTTTTAGTGGGAGCGAACCGTAACTATCCCAATTATCTACTGAGCATTCTTTGAACATATCAACCAACTCATCTCTAAGATCTTTTGGTCTTTCATCAATTAATGCGAAACTTGAGGCAAGAAACATATTCTTTGTAAATTCGGCAAGCTCATCAAATGCCCGGCTTGTACCTGTACCAACAGGGGACTTTGGAAAATATTCATCATTCAGTGCGAGTTCAGCCATTAAAATAACTCCAGGGTCTTATCAGTAATACTCTCGAAGAAAATATCATTTTTAATCTCTTTCAACTTATTTAATACATCCCAATGCTCAGCTTCTTTTGGTGAAAACCGTTGGACTGAAAAAACATCAATATCCAGTGTAATCGGAACAGTCTGACCATCCTTGGCCTCAAAAGCCTGCGTTACTATTGCAGCCGCCTTAATGTCTACATATGGAATCACAACCCGAGTTAAAAAACTGGAAAGCCCTTGGGGTAATTTTTCAGGGATTTGAGGTGCTGCCGTTAATACAGTATCAAAATCTACAAAACCAACCATAGGGATTCGCATGACATTAATGAACCGAGTTGCTACTCGATTTATTTCTATTGGTTTAACGACATCGAAATAAATATTGCAAAGCCTTTTTGCTTCCTGTTCCATCTGGTTCCAAGATTCATAAGGCTCCAATCGACTAAAAGTAAATCCATTCAAGCGAAATTGCACTATCTGCAATCCATCTGACGATGTAAGACGAATTCCTATACGGTTATGCTCAGCACTAGTCGATATTTTCTGGGATTCATCCACATGTATATTGAAATTACCACGGGCAAGATCCTCTTTTTTAGGGTACTCGTTCTTAATTTCATCAGCAAGCTTATCTAGATTATCTATTGTTACATCATTAGACAATACAACTTGAATATCTATGAGTGCTTCTTTTATAGGTGCTTTTGATAGGAATCTTTTTTCAGCCATCGAATCAGTTTCTTATATTTATACAGTATTACTAATATAGCCTAAATATTAGCGTTATAACACTAATATTGTTGCTAATTGCGGTAGCTTAACCAGCTCCTCAGTTTGTCACTTGCAGCCAAAGCATCTTTTACACATTAGGTACCTAATATGGAGTATAAATCCTTTCTGAATAATTGTGTCTCAGTATAGTTTATATGCTTATCTGGCTAAAACTCGTTTTACTGCCATTGCAGTAAAGATTGATCCTCTAGCAGTTACAATACCTTGCTCGTTTAAATGCTTGGCTATAGCTGTTAGTCCTGTTATTCCTGAGTATTCAATAATAGACTTTATCTTGGTAGCAAAATCATTAGCTTTATCCACTCTTATTTGTGTACCTTGCTTTAATGTCTCAGCTACATTTTTACGTGCATCTCTTGCCTTATCAATATGTGGGTTGCCTAATACCTTACCCTTCTTTTTAAGCTCTGCTAATGCTAGTTTTGTCCTTGCTGATATAGCTTTTCTTTCAGCTTGTGCCATTACACCCATAATCTGGATCGTCATCTCGTTGGCTTCTGGCATGTCGCAGGCGGTGAACTTAACGCCAGAATCTTGTAAGGCGGTAATAAAGTTAATGCTGCGTGTCGTTGTTGAAAATCAACAAACAAGACATCCAGCATTTAAACACAAAATTCAACCAGTCAAACGTTTTAATAATACCAATTTCATTGGATATTAAAATAAATTCCATCATTTTATTAAAAAAGAAAAAAATAATTTAGCTTTCAGGATAAAAACAAGATTTCAAGCAAGGGACATTCTACAGATTGACTGCATTACAGATGAGTGCTTGTTTTTATCAGGCAGGAATGGGGTCAGTGGAGCCAAACAAGCGTCGACATAATGACAGACCTTTTGTCCATTGCTTATGATGTTGCTCACAGGTGCTTTTCAGTTGTTGCTCTGAGCCAATAAAGGTATGAAACTTTGATTTAAAACCGGTAACCGTTTCCAGCCAGGTTGATTTATCCAATCCAAGCTGATGTAGGATTTTAGGTGTGTTTTCGGGAATAAAGCCTTTCTTTTTAGGGTGTAGACAACGACCTGTCCAATCAGTCAATTCCAGATAATCAGTTAATGAGAATGCGATTCCTGTTGCCTGCTCTTTACTGCCAATAAACTCAGCCAGTTTCACTGTCATCGGTACCGGCTGCTGTTTTATCTGGTCAATGCGTTGTTTTACGGAAGTAAATTCAGAGCCTTCCAGTGAATCACATAAAGCCGCTCTGACCGGGTTTAAGTCAACATAAGCCATACAGGCAAGTACTGCCTGCTCATTAAGCAGGGCCTGACTTTTGAAACGCCCTTCCCAGAATCGGCCTGTGCATTTATCTTCATGATTGGCTTGTCGAGCAATCGGTTCATTCAGACAACGCATAAACCAGCTTAAATCAGACAAGCGTTCACGCCATTGAGCAATGACTTGCCGTGCTTGTCGTTGTTGTGCCGGGGTATCACACTGCCCTGTCTGGTAACGTTCAACCAGAACAGGCAATGAAAAGAGTTGTTGCCAGCGATAAATGACTTGCTCTTCACTCCATTTTTCTGCCTGGAATGGAAGCAATCGAAGGACGGTATGTACATGATTGGACATAATGGCATAGGCGCAAATTTCTATGGAAAACGTCTCACTCAGGTGTTTTAAGCGCTCTTGAATCCATTGTTTTCGGTGCTCATAGTTTTTTCCTGTCACATTGTCCTCACCACAGAGAAAGGCTCGGCGAACACAGCGGGATACGCAATGATAATAAGGGGTGTTTGATAAACTGACTTGTTGATAGCGGGCTTTAGGCATGTCATAAAATCCATTTATGAATAATCTACAGATAGACTATCTTATTACCGTACACTATTCAATAAAAACATGGATTTTTTGATGGATGTCTCTATTATCTTTATCTCTATTTTGATGGATGTCTCTATTATCTTTCTATCTCTTATTATCTTTGCAATTATCTATCTCTATTATCTATCTTATCTTTATGTCATATTTATTTTGATAATAATAACATATATATTGCACAGTAACATTACCAATGTTATCGTGCACTAATAGTGTTACTAATAATGAAGTGGGATAATGACAAATACAATTGAATCGCTTAAAACTTACGTCAATGAAGTATTGGGGAAAATAACAAGAGTACATAAGTGGATTGATGCTTCAAGCTTACCCTTTTTTTTACAGGAATCATATGAATTTTATTCTGTTGATATCCTGGATAGAACTTGTTTGCTCATGATTTCACGAAGTCCTGTTGGTGATTCTCCTGCTGTGGTAAAAAAGCACTTGAATGGCGTAGTAAAACACTACATTGGTGATGTCATATATGTTGTAGAGGCAATCAGCTCTTTTAATCGTAAACGCCTGATAGAACAGAATATATCCTTCATTGTGCCAGGCAATCAACTGTATTTACCACTTATGGGTTTAGATTTACGTGAATATTTTAAGTCCGTAAAAGAAACAAAACAAAAAGCTCTAAGTGCTGTCTCTCAAGTGCTCTTGCTTCGTTACATACTAGGGCACTATAAAACTCCTTTGTCTGCTAAGGAGTTAGCTGAGTGGTTGGGATACAGCAGCATGACATTAACTCGAGCAATTAAAGATTTGGAAGAAAAGGGTTTAGCTCGTTCTACAATCAAAGGGAGGGAAAAGCACCTAATATTTCCTTTAGATGCAAAAGAGTTATGGTTAATAGCAAAGCCTTATTTACAGAACCCTGTTAAAAAGACCCTTTGGATCACTAAGCCTGATAGAGATTTTCCTGCTCTCATATCTGGAGAAAGTGCTTTATCTGATATGACAATGATTGCCGAACCAAAAAAGCAAATACAGGCAATTTTTTTAAATGAGTGGGCAGGTCTTAAAAAACTCATGAAATTAAATGAGTGTGATAAATGGGCTTCTAATTCTATTCAACTAGAACTATGGCGCTATAACCCATGTTTACTAACAGAAAAAGATGTTATTGATCCCTTATCCCTTTGGCTTAGCTTAACCTTAGCCTCAGAAAAACTCAATAACGAACGCATTGATATGGCATTAGAAGAGCTTATGGATAAGTTTTGGAGTAAAGAATTATGATAAGAGGTCTAGATTATTTTAGGGAATATTTTAAGGAATTCCAGGATAGCTATGTCTTAATTGGTGGAGTAGCCTGCTATCTTTCATTGGATGAAGCAGGACTTGACTTTCGTGCGACCAAAGATCTTGATATTGTTTTGTGTGCAGAGGCTATGGATGTTGCTTTTGTCAGTAAATTTTGGGATTTTGTAAGAGAAGGTACTTATGAACATCAGGAAAAAAGTACTGGTGATAAACAGTTTTATCGTTTTAATAATCCTGCAAATAAAGAGTTTCCTTTTATGTTAGAGCTTTTCTCACGAAAACCAGAACAACTTAAATTTGAGGGTGAAGGCCATTTAATCCCAATTCCCATGGATGAAGAAGTGTCGAGCTTGTCAGCAATTCTGCTGAATGACGATTATTATCAATGCATCAATGAGGGTAAGGTGATCGTTGACAGCATATCGATACTCGGGCCAAGTTACATTTTGCCATTTAAAGCAAGAGCCTGGCTTGATTTGACTGCAAGAAAAAAAGCAGGTGAAAGAGTGGATTCAAAAAACATAAAAAAACACCTTAATGATGTTTTTCGAATTTTTCCATTGTTATCACCCAGTCAAACCATCAATATAGCTGAATCTATAAAGTCAGATTTACATCAATTTATTGAGGCCGTCGAGCAGGAAAAAGGCATTAATATGAAGAATTTTAACATTAAAGATTTATCCCTATCTGATGTTTTATCCAATATCCGTTCTATTTATAAATTAGAATAAATAACGATAATTTGTTCAATTTACAACTTAATATTTTAGAAACAAAAAGCTGAGGATTCTGTGAAGATTAGTTGCGGTTAAAAGCTTCAAACAGGTACGAACACAAGTTATTTTACAACCAGTTCCCATATTGAAGTAGAGGCACACATTAAATTTCAGATACCAAACCAACCTCGAAAAACGACTTTATTACCTATGCTTAGCACCACGAGAGTTATTTTCCAGGAAAAAGGAAGTCTAAGTTATTGTTCCATATAGGGCTTAATTGGTACTTTTAGGAAAAAGAATTTTATTTAACATATTGATTTTAATCATTATTTTAACAAACTAAAAATCCCTGTGTCCCTGGTTCGATTCCAGGTCTGGGCACCACCTCTTTATAGTTTTCAAGCATCTACAATACCCATAGAAATACTAAATTTTAGCGCAGCAGTCTTAGCGCACTTTCTAAATTAAGCGCACTTTCTAAATTAATTGTACTATACTTAATGCAGACTCAATGTCTGTACACAGGTGAAGTATTATAGTGCCTGTTAAAACCAAAACAACTTTAAAATTAAATACAATTGCTATAGATGAACGAGCCATTTGTAATGTCTCTGTAGTGTTATTTAAAAAAAATAACTTTATCAATACGACAGCAGATTTAAATTATAATCAGCTACCCAAAACTGTTTGATATGCTCTAATGGAATAATTATGAAAAAATGTTACGAATTTTTTGATTGCAATAAGTTAGATTGTGTCAGACACGAAACAGATGATTTACAATGCTGGGAAATTGATGGTACTTTATGTTATGACCATAGTGATTTTTTTACACAATTGCGAGCATTGGTTAAAAGCAAGATAGATGTTTGTAGCGAATGCACTTATTATAAGATTTATAATAATACTGCAAAAAAAATATAAAGTGATAAAAAATAACATTAATGGTATTGCTGTTAGATAAGGAAATTAAGTTGTTTTAAGGTCATCCTCAATTAATGGATCACCCCATTGATTTTTAGGGGCGTCCATATATATCCTTTTACTTACTGTTGTGACCTTTTAATATAGGCACGCGCGCGATTAACCTTATCGATACAGTTGGGATATTTTCCAAACTCTGATTGAATTCTGGCCGCCCCCAATAAACTTGCTGCCTTGGCATATTCCACAGTACCGTCAAATCCGTTGCTTTTTGCGTAATCCAGCTCCTTATAGGCCGCACTTAGACCGGTATCACACTGTTGGGCTAATGAGCTATTTGGATTTCCAGCACACCCAACGATGCTAACAACAAGCGCAGATAAGATAAGAATTGTATATTTCATTTCATCAACCTTAAATAAAATGTAGTAGTCTAAGAGTAGGAAATTCAATGACACTTTGCAACTTATAAACTGAATTTGTATCAGTTTGGCGATTCAGTTCATGTAAAAAGGGTGTGGATAATTCAGGGAATGTCTGCTGTAGAATTATTTAGTTGAAGCTATATCAGAGCTGCCTAAAAGTCCGGTTATGCAGAACTCCAGGCAGTCAATTAGCCAAATTATCCCTATCTGGAACGGCCAGTTATGGCGAACTCAGACATTCAATTTTCTTAAAATCGATAAGTGGCTGACAGGGTAATGACAGTGACATCGTAATCCGGACTATCGCCATCCAGGAATAAGGCACCAGAATTAGCAGTGTAAGCTGGTACATCATCGATCGCCCAATTATCCGCATCATAATCTTCATACCAGAAAGCTAATTTATAACTCAGTTTTTTATTATATTTATAATTGGCCCAGAGCTTGATGCTGGTTCGTGATGTTTCATTATCAGGGTATTGATCTTCAGTGCCCTGATTGAAGACATCTTTCATATCAATTTCACCTGTG
>WTAX01000188.1 GCA_013139395.1 Gammaproteobacteria bacterium
GGCAGATCTTCAGGCTCATGAGCCTGTTGCAGACGACGCAGTGAAGCAATCATTTTCTGACGACCGGCAAGAGCAGCTCCGCCTTCATCAGCACGAAATTCACGCCGACGAGAAAACCACATAACAATAATACTAGCCAAAACAGACAGCACTAATTGTGCAATAATACTGGTCACATAATAGGCCGGGCCATGCCCACGCTCTGTTTTGAATACAATTCTATCAATCAGATGACCAATTACTGTCGACAGGAACATAACAAAAGTATTAACAACTCCTTGTATTAAAGCCATAGTGATCATATCACCATTGGCCACATGACTGATTTCATGCCCAAGAACAGCTTCAACTTCATCCTGAGTCATGGCATTAAGCAAACCAGTGCTGACGGCAACCAGTGCCGCATTTCGGTTAGCTCCTGTAGCAAAAGCATTAGGCTGAGGTGAATCAAAAATACCTACTTCCGGACGACCGATACCCGCGCGCTCAGCCTGACGATAAACCGTCTCCATTAACCAGCGCTCAGCATTATTTGCCGGCTGTTCAATAACACGAACCCCCATGGAACGCTTAGCCATGGATTTTGACATAAATAATGAAATGACCGAGCCGCTAAAACCGACCACTAAGGACATTACCATCACAGCAGTCAGGTTAAGATCGACACCATTTTGAGCTAATAAGCCCTGAATACCTAATAGTTGAAAAACAATGCCGATTAAAGCCATTACTGCCATATTTGTGGCAACAAATAAAAAAATTCTGCTCATTAAAGCCTTCCTTTGTAATATATCTAAAATCTACCTTATAAATATGGGGTAAAGAGAATAATTCAAGTAATCCTCACTTGGACTGTCTATATTTTAGCAAGTTCCTGGTCCTTCATTCATAAGTGACAAAAATTACTGACTCTCATGACTTTTCATTTTATAGTAGAGAAATAAATAGTTCACCATAAATACGAATCACCTGAAAAGAGAGTAATCTATGAAAGTTGCCATCACCAGTCAAAATAGAAAAAGCATTACCGGCCATGCAGGAAAATGCAGAAAATTTTGGATTTTTGATATTGAAAACAATGAAGTGGCTAATAAAGAATTATTAGAATTACCCATAGAGCAGAGCTTTCACTCCAGTTCACCATTCACCCCCCACCCATTGGACAGCATCAATGTGTTAATTACCGGCGGTATGGGTAATGGACTGGTGCAACGTCTGGCAGCAAAAGGCATTCAGGGTATTGTCACCAGTGAAATAGATTTAGACCAGGCGATTAGTGCCTTACTGGCTGGGACTTTAAAACATGAAGCCGATAAACCACATGAACATCATCATTCTTAAGATAGAGGAGATTCTCCCCCTTATCAGATAAAGAATTTTCCGCTTATTGTTTATTTATTTAAATTACTCTGGTGACTTTAATTACTTTCTTTATCTGCTACCCTGTACAAATGACATCAATACTTGAAGTAAATTCCCTCAGCAAAAATTATCAGGCAGCAATTGCGGTTGATAAAGTCTCTTTTCAAATTAATAAAGGCCAGTGTTTTGGCATGCTGGGACCAAATGGTGCGGGTAAAACCACCACTATTGAGATAATGGAAGGGATTACCGAACCTACATCAGGAACAGTCCTCTATAAGGGGAAACCCCTTGGGCAACTGTTTCGTACACAATGCGGTATTCAGTTTCAACATACATCACTTCAGGAATTTTTAACAGTAAGAGAAACGCTCAAGCTTTTTGCTGGGCTTTACCCTGAGAGTTCTAATCTGGCCGAACTGATCAAACGCTGTAATTTAGAGAGTTTTCTTGATAGTGATAATCGCAAACTTTCTGGTGGTCAGCGCCAACGCATGCTATTGGCAATAGCTCTGATCAATAACCCTGAAATTGTCTTTCTGGATGAACCCACAACGGGCCTGGACCCACAGGCCAGACATAACTTCTGGGATCTGATTAAAAATATACTCAGCCATGGTACAACTGTGATCCTTTCTACTCACTATATGGAAGAAGCAGCTGAATTATGTGATGAAATTATTATTATGGATCATGGCCGCATTATTGCTCAGGGAGCACCTGCTGACTTATTACAGCAACACTTTTCTGAACGTCTTGTGCGCATCCCTGAAAATGAGCTTTCTACAGCACACATTAAGGAGCTGAAAAAACAGCATACCAATTTGAACCAGGACACCCTGTTTCAACATTCACTGTATCAAAAGGATGGCTGGGTCGAAATATCAACCACCGATGTCAATCAGACAATGAAATATCTGTTAAATGCAGGCATTGACCTGAGTTTCCTGCAGATACGCCAGCATAATCTTGAAGATCTCTTTTTAGAACTGACTGGAAAAGAGTTACGGCAATGAAACGCTTTCTGGCAATATTACACGCCCGTAACCTTGAATTTATTCGTGATCGAGCAGCGCTTTCATGGGGCTTAATTTTTCCCACCGCATTAATGATGGGCTTTGCACTCTTATTTTCAAATGGCGATCAAGAACTCTATAAGGTGGGCGTTGCTGGTGAACTCAATCATCCATTTTTTCAGAGCCGGCATATAAAATTTATCCCTGTAGAAGACCTTGAAAAAGCCGTTATTAAAGTTGAACGACACCAGCTGGATCTTTTAGTCGCACCAGATAAATTACGCTACTGGGTGAATTCCAGCTCACCCGCAGGTTATATCACTGAACAACTGCTCAAAGCCAGTGGCGGTGAAATGTTAAAAGCCAATAAAGTTTCCGGAAAAGAAATTCGCTATATTGACTGGCTTATTCCAGGCGTCTTAGGAATGAACATGATGTTCAGTGCTCTCTTCGGTGTCGGATTTGTTATTGTCCGTTATCGAAAAAATGGCGTATTAAAACGTTTACGAGGTACACCGCTTAGTGCCACTGAATTTCTTATGGCACAGATTTTTTCTCGACTATTACTCATTATTTTTGTTTCAGTTATTGTTTACATAGGCTGTGATCTGATACTGGACTTTAGTATGTATGGCTCATATGTCAACCTGTTCCTGGTGTTTACCATCGGTTCATTAGCAATGATTTCTCTGGGACTTTTAATTGCATCACGCCTTAAAAGTGATGAGCTGGCAGCAGGACTGACTAACGCAATATCTATTCCTATGATGCTGTTATCGGGAGTATGGTTTTCTTTAGAAGGTTCTCCTCAGTGGATAATGTTCATATCAAATCTATTACCACTCACCCATGTCGTTGATGCCTCACGAGCAATAATGCTTGATGGTGCAGGAATAATCGATGTAGGTCACCATATAGCAGCAATGTTGATTATGATGCTGGTTTTTCTATTTCTAGGGGTAAAAATGTTCCGCTGGGAATAATCAAGTATAAACTCGAAATAAAGTTCTTATATGACCTTACAAAATGGCAGTTCAAATTCTTCCATTACACGAGTTTATTTATAGATAAGAATTTACTACTGGGGGTGTTAACCTTAAGGAGCAATTTTAGATCTGACCCTGTTCACTGTGAAACTTCAATAAAGCAGCGATTACAAATTACCAATAAATTGATGTGATAAAACGTCTGGATTCAGCATTAAGCAGTCGTTTCCACATACAAGTCAAACTACTTAAAAAGACAAGTTTCGATCACCATTCAAACCAATATTACTATTCTCGATTTGATAATTTGACTTATACTTTGATAAAATTAAACCACTGCTTTCGACCCATAACGGCTTAATTAATACTTTCTTATATGCTTAGTGAGGGCGTAAAGCGGAACTTTAAGTGGAAGAAAATATTTGGAAGTACGACCTAAATTTCAAGCCAGAACATTTCTTAATTTGGTCGCTCCTTGTACTTAGCTGACATTTCAAAGATTTTAAGGCATAACGATAAAAGTAAAAAAGCAGCCATTTCAAACCAATGAAAATTCATATTTTAATGTCCATAAAAATGGCAAAAACAATTAGCGGTCACTTTGAGTTCATTATAATGAGGTACAAAAATGGCTATTTTAAAACAAAGCAGTCATCTTATTTTTTAATCGAAATACTTAAAAAGACAAGTTATCAGCACTGGAATGTAGGATAAAACCAGAATAAAATGATTGATAACGTCGCCAATCACTGGGAAATTTGAGCAGCTTAAATTTTTCCATGTGCATTGGCCTTGTTAGCAGTATTTTAGCTTAAAGCATATTTCTATTGAAGTAATTCGCAATTTCAAACTCTATAACATTAGCCCCTATATTAGGAACCGTGGGAAACATTGTAGTTAATCCTTGAACTATTTTTTTAGACAATCCAGATTTTTGTTCATCGTTTCTACCTTCCATTATATTTGCAAATACATGGATAAAATCTTCAATTTTGTTTCCCGTAGAATATT
>WTAX01000331.1 GCA_013139395.1 Gammaproteobacteria bacterium
ACATTTTCGCAAAGCATTATCAGGAAGGGGAGTTAATACTCGATACAAAGTATTGGCTGCAATTGATGAAAAGGGATATATTCTGCATGCGACTCAGCTGGTTTTAACAAGTCAAGAAGCCATAAATGTACTTCCCAATTTTGATTGGAAACGATTTATAAAGGTACAGCAGATGAATCGAGCTGATATTCATGTTGATTATGAGCAGCAACAAATCAATGCTTACTTTCCATTGATATTGACTCGTCATGCTAATGAGATACGGCCATCGAATATCGGGGTTTTGCTTGCAGTTTATGACCTGAGCCATGAGCGCATAAAAATATTGAATCGGGTAAAGAATTCCGGTATACAAATAGGTTTATTACTTTTTTTTGTTATGATATTTTTACTTATAATTATTAACTATTATATTACACGCCCAATTCAACAGCTGGTTTTAAAAGCCGCTGCAATTGCTAACGGTAAATCTGATATTCGCAGGCCTTTTCATGGTCTTGGTGAGTTAGCCATTCTGGATCAGGCATTCAATAAAATGAATGAAATACTTGATGCTCGATTCAAGGAACAAAACCAGTCGGAAGAAAAATTGCGACAACATAAAGATAATCTTGAAAAGATTGTGTTGCAACGTACAGAAGAATTAACAAAAGCAAATGAAAATCTCAAAAAACTCAGTGAAATTGATCCACTCACTAAAGTTTTTAATCGTCGTGTCTATGAGAATCGTTTAGTTCAAGAAGTTACCTCTGCAAAAAGATCAGAACAACCTTTATCACTAATGATGATCGATATTGATTTTTTCAAAAATTATAATGATCACTATGGACATGATGCCGGTGATATTGCTCTGAAATTTGTAGCACAATCAATTAAAGAAACTGTGCCAAGAAAAACTGATCTGACTGCACGATTCGGTGGAGAAGAATTTGTCGTGTTAATGCCTGCAACTAATAGCCAGGGTGCTTATCTTGTGGCAGAAAATATCAGAGCAAATATCAAGGCACTTGCAATCAAGCATGAGTATTCTGAAGTGATCAATATGATAACTGTGAGCATAGGAATTTCATCATTGTCTGGAGAAGCACTTAATGAAGAGGATCTCTTTAAACAAGCTGATTTAGCGCTTTATGCATCAAAAGAAGCTGGTAGGAATCGATGTGAAATTTATAGTTAAAGAGTTAGTAGAGTCAATATAATGAGATTATTTTTTAGAAAAACTCATTAAATATTTGTTTTTTAACTATAATCTCAAATGTCCGGATTGGAGAAAACAAATACAAAAATTAACGAATACTTATTTTAAATATTACAGTTAAGTTATTCCCACAAAATTTTCAGGTGTGTTGCGATGGATATACAAGCCAACAAATATAAAATATCAAAATCAAGGGTCGCTGGTCCCTGCATGGATAAACCTGAAAGTATCCGATGCAAAACCTGCATAATGGACACTTCTCATTTTTTCAAAGATCTGAATGTTAGTACAAAAAGGGATTTACAGCCTTTTCTTAAACTCAAAAGTTTTACCAGTAAAGAAATGCTCTACAAAGAAGGCGATAGCTGTAAGAATTTATATATTTTGTTATCCGGTGAAGTTAAAATTTATAAATCTATGCACAGTGGTAAATATCAAATTCATAAGTTAGTACATATTCCTGGAGATCTCATTGCCTGTGATGATCTCTTTTTTGACCATCATGGCAGTTCTGCTGAAACTATTACTGATGTCGTCACTTGTTATATAAACCGTAATGAATTTTTAAAACAATTAAATAAAAATAGTGAAATTTCCACCGCCATGATGCGTTTTATGTCCCGTAATATCAATTCCTATATTCGTCACATTGCAAACCTTGGGCAGAAAAATGCATTGGCACGTGTTGCTTCCTATATCTTTTTTCTATATGAAACACATCAGGAATACCATATGGAGAGTAAGTTGCTGCACAATTCACTTTCCCGCATTGAACTGTCTGAAATGTTAGGGGTAACACAGAGAACATTAATCAGAAGTTTAAAACAACTGGAAGAAAATAAGCTCATCACCATCACCAAAGATGCTTTCTTAGTGCTAGATATAGCAGAATTGAAAATACTGAGTGAGAGCTGATAATACGCTATAATTTTCTCCTCTAAAATCCAATATTTTAAGTAATTATTGGATATTTAATAGGTAGTCGTGTCATTACCAATGAGCGCTTATTGTGCTGGAGCTGGTACCATTCCAGGAGCCGGGGGATAACCCTGACCAGCATTATACGGATTGCCGTAACCACCACCTTGATAAGGATTACCATATCCTCTGCCATAAGGACGACCATAACCACGGTTTCTATTATATTTTCTGTCTTTGCCCCATGGCATACTGCTTCCACCCCAGGGCATACTATTTCCACCCCAGGGCATTCCGTTACCACCCCATTTATTAGTATCCCAGTCCCTCCAGGCAGAACTACCGCTATCCCAGACCGGGTTATCGCTTCCCCATGGCATACTGCTTCCACCCCATGGCATACTGTTACTATTTCTATTCCTATTCCTGGAAGAATTATTTTGCCCCCAGGGAGTATCACTCCAGTCATTATCGTTGTATTGCTTACCTTCATAGCGGTAGTTGTCACCACCAAAACTCAATGTTGAAGCAATCAACAATGAAGAAGCAAGAGTAAGTTTAGTTATTTTTTTCATAAAAAATCCTGTCTGTACCTTATTAAGCTCGTTTAACCTAAAACTCTAGTCGTTATCCGGTAATTTGTCTACTTTTCTTTGTTAGTCGCTGAAGTCCCCAAGACTATTTCTGGATGCCAAACGTATTGATTCATGATTATGGCCTGATCAAATACATACCTGAGTTTTATTCAGTGGTCTATAGAAACGGCTAGAAAACCACCAAATTGTAAGTTATTATTAAAAAAAGGTTCTATTTTTTTACTGATTTCCCCCAATCCCGGTAGAAAAAATACCGATTTAAATTCAACAGCAGAGGGCTCTGGTTTAAGTTGAGAAATC
>WTAX01000142.1 GCA_013139395.1 Gammaproteobacteria bacterium
CTTATTATCGGCCTCTTCAGCTTAAATCAAATTGCTTTTGAGGGTGGTATCATGCTGTCCATCAACTTTGGTCTGGCAACATCCGGTCTGTTATTTATGACGGGTTTTGTCTTCTGGCGCACACAAACCATGTTATTACAAAAACTGGGCGGTTTATTTGATCACATCCCTCTGATCGGTATTACTTTTTTAATCTCCGCTTTAAGTATTGTCGGTATGCCCGGAACACCGGGATTTGATTCTGCTCACCTTATTCTTGAAGCCTCGATACATCGCTTTGGTGCGCTGATCACCATTGCCGCTGCTTTAGGCAATGTGGTCGCTGCAGGATTTTTACTCTGGGCATTTCAACGTGCCTTTTTATCACCCAAAATCGGCACCTGGAATCAAAAAGCCATCAAACCCGCCACTTTACATGAAAAGATTCTGGCCGGAATAATTGTTCTTACCTTATTGGTAACCGGATTTTATTCCGAACCCTGGCTGGGTTTAATTGAAAACTCTATGCATGGCCTGGGTGAACTTTACAGCCACCTGCACTAATTTAAGGATATTCTGATGATTGAAGCAACAAACACAGTGATAGCAAGCACTGATTCAACAATAGGATTCCCTATTCTCAGCCTGTTATTGTTTATTTTACCTATTGCCGCCGGACTTATTTTGCTCACTGGCGATCAATCCAAAGCACGTTGGATTGCACTGCTGGGGGCAGTAAGCAGTTTACTAATTTCTCTTGGCATTGTCATTAATTTTGATCAGGCTAATGCCGGCTTTCAATTTATTGAGCGCCTTGCCTGGATGCCCGGCTTAAATATTGATTATATTGTCGGGGTCGATGGCATTTCTGTGTTATTTTTACCACTCACCAGCCTGTTATTTATCGGTATTATCCTGGCTTCATGGAATAGTATTCGTACTATGCCAAGGCTCTTTTTTATCTTATTACTATTACTTGAAGCTGCCACTTTAGGTATCTTTGTTTCGCTCAATACCATTTTATTTTTCCTGTTTTGGGAGCTGACCTTAATCCCAATTTATTTTCTGATTATTTATTGGGGTATCGGCCCTAATCGACGCTATGCTGCGGTCAAATACACTCTGGTCATGATGGCTGCTGGTGTGCCTTTACTGTTCGGCTTTATATTACTGGCCTTCAATCATGCCTATATGGGATCAGGTGACCTGGTTTTTGACTATATCACCTTGTTAAACAATCCTCTTCCCGCAGAGCTGCAAACCGGTATTTTCTTTTTACTATTGCTGGGCTTTGCTTTTAAAGCACCTATTTTTCCTTTACATACCTGGCTGCCGGCCATTGCAATGGAAGGACCTGCCAGTATTGCCGCCATTATGACCGGGCTTAAACTGGGTGCTTATGGGCTAATCCGCTTTACAGTACCTCTGGCTCCAGATGCCGCACAGGAATTTCACTGGCTGCTGGCAGGACTGGGTATTACCGGAGTACTTTATGGCGCTGTGCTTGCTATCAGTCAAACCAATTTACGTAAGATGCTGGCATTTTCCAGCGTCAGCCATGTCGGTCTGGTGATCTTAGGTATCGCTTCTTTCTCTACTCAGGGAATTCAGGGCGCTTTATTTCAATTATACAATTTTACCATTGTTGCCGGCGGTATTTTTATCCTTCTTGGCTTCCTGCATCATAGAACCGGCTCAACTGAGTTAGTGAGTTTGGGCGGCATTGCCAAGACCATGCCCCTATTAGCCAGCTTTTTCTTTATTTTTGGACTTGCCGGGTTGGGTGTACCGGGCACTAATGGCTTTATTGCTGAAAATCTTATTTTAGTGAGTGCCTTAGAGACTCATACTGGTGCGGGTATTGCTGCTCTGGTGGGAATTGTTTTGGCTGCGGCCTACTTTCTCAATATTTATCAGCGAGCCTTTTTGGGACCGGTAAAAAATGATGTCGTATCAACAGCAATGGATTTACGTACACGAGAGTTATTACTTACTCTGGGATTCTGTATTCTTATTATTGTATTTGGTATTTTTCCAAATATTATTCTGGATATTACCCGGGGGGCCAGTGAAGCCTGGGTTAGTTCATTGGGTCAATAACTATTCCAGCTCTTCTACCAATCGAAATCCCTGCTCATTACCTCGATAAGTAGGGAAATTATTGAAACGAATATAGGAACGCAGAATCTGACTGAATGAATTCCAGCTGCCGCCTCTTACAGCCATTGTTTTACCCTCTAAATCATTTTCATTTGCACAATGTTCTTCCTGACCATTGTAACCTCTGGTGTAGATAGAACAGGTCCATTCCCAGACATTACCAAATAAATCATGAACGCCATATTTATTGGCATCAAAACTACCCACTTCGACTGTTTTAGCACTTTCCCAAAAATATCGACAACCATCGCAGTTAGCATCACCCAGTCCCAGTAAATCATTAAAACCCAGTTGATTTTTGAATCCGGTACGCGCCACATATTCCCATTCTAATTCAGTAGGTAAACGAAATCTTCTATTGGTTTTTTTTGTCAGCCAGCGAGCATATTCATTCGCACTGTACAGGGATACATTAATAACAGGGCGATTACCACGTCCCCATCCAGAATCATCTGGTTTTTTACGTGAAGTCGCTTTAGCAAATACATCGTATTGAGCAAATGTAACTTCATATTTACCAATAGCAAAAGATTTTTTAATCACGACTTTATGAGGCGGCTTCTGATCAGCAGAACCATGACTGCTGCCCATCACAAATGAACCGACAGGAATTATCATCATTTCTGGTATATTGGGAAATTTGAGAACTGGTTTTTTTTTCTTAGTTTTTTGGGGCTGTTTTTGTACGAGCTGTTTTTCTGCACGCTTTAATAGTCGTTTGGCATCTGTCTGATACCTACCCTTCTTACTCACTGTTTCAGTATAGCTGCGCAGGTTAGCAGCAGCTTTTTCAAATTTTCCATTATGATACAAGGTCTTACCGTAAAAATAATAGAAGTCTTTATGCAGTGAAACCTTCATTTTCAGTAATTGACGAAAGGCTTTTTCAGCTTGAGGATAGTTTTCCTGATTATAATATGTCGAAGCTTGAGTCAGGTAATAATTTGCCTTTTGTGTAGAATTTTTGGCTCTGCTATAAGGCATTGCTGACAGGAATAAGCCAGTAAACAAGGCGCATATTATAATGTTTTTCATTGTAACCACTTTTACCAATATTCAATAAAAATTAATAACTTGCACCAAATATAGTTTCAATAGAGTTCTTTCGTTGTTTTCTTGGAATCAATTTATATTCCATCGCTTTAGAATAAGAATGATAAGATTTAATTGATTTTACCAGATAAGCTCGTATAGGCTCTTTGATGCCTTTTAATCTCAAAGGAGGGGTTGGGATCACTGTGATCCGCTCTTTAATCATTTGATAAGTTGCATGGCTGATTAAAATACCATCACGCTTAGACAAATGCTCCAATCGACTAGCAATATTGACATTATCACCGATTAAGGTGAAATCTCTTCTTGAATGACGGCTGCCGATATCTCCCAGGATAACATGGCCGGAATGTATACCAATACGCATATGAACATCTAAGCCAGTTGTTTTACGTAGTCCGGGTAACGCTTTTAACATTGCGGCTGCGGCACAAACAGAACGAAAAGCACCATCTTCCTGATCTGCAAATGAGGCAAAGATCCCATCACCAATAAATTTATCAATAGTCGCATCAAAAAGCATTAATTCTTCAACCATCCGATCAAAATAGGCATTTAAAAAATCGACCACTTTTCTTGATGAGAGCTGATCTGACATACGAGTAAATTGTACTATATCAGAAAATAACAGGGTTCTGAATTTATCTTCAGCTTTAGGGACATGGTTTTTACTAGTCGATGAGATATGTGAGACTGTTGCATCCGGCAAATAATTGCGCATAGCATTTTGATTGTTTTTTAAGCGTGTTTCAGCCAAAACCCGTTCTACTTCAGCGATCATACGATCAGGAGAAAACGGTTTTGTAATAAATGCCTGAATACCCATTGAACGAATTTTTACTTGCTCAACTCTTGAATTTTTACTGGTTTCTATGATGATGGGTAAATTTTCAAACTTGTTCGATTGGCGTATACGAGAGCATAATTCCAAACCATCAATATAAGGCATATCATAATCAGTAATCACTAAGTCATAGTGTTTATTATTAAGTTTTTCCCATGCCGATAAGCCATCAGCTGCAACGTCAATCTGAAACCCCTGAATTGTCAAAGAATTTTTTAATTGACGACGCATGGTAGAGGAATCTTCAGCCACCAGAATATGTTCTGGACGACCTTGTGAACTATTAGCATTCATGAGACGTTGAATGCGTGATAGCAGTTCAGGTACTACCACTTTATGGGTCGCAGAATGATCAGACTTGATGATATAGTCATCAGCACCGGCATTAAACCCATTAATAATGGCTTTATCTGTTTGCAGGGAAGAAAGTAATAAAATTGGTGTCGATAGTTTTTCCTGTTGACGAATAATGCGACAGAGTGTCACACCATCAAGCACAGGCATATCAACATCACTGACAATAATGTCGATATCCGTTTTACGAATAACTTTTAATGCATCCTCACCATTACCTGCTTCTATAACTTCATAACCTTCCATTTCTAATGACGGTTTAACCAATCGTCGGCACGTTTTACTATCATCAACTAATAATAGTCTGATTTTTTTTTCTAGTAAGGGATCAACAATCTTACTTAAATCTTGTCTGGAAAATGGTACTTTAAGAAAGTCATTAGCACGATGGTTAATAGCAGATTCCCTATTTAAGGTATCTGTAGAGATAAACACAAGATGGACTCTGCGAAGAGCAGGGTAAGAGCGAATACGATCACAAACCGATAAACCATTTAGATTTGATAGCATCGCACGGATAAAAATTAACTGTGGTTTATAATCAATGAGTTTTTGAAAGAAATAAGCTTCACTTGAGTGAATTGATGCCACATTAAAGCGTTGATCATCCAATAAGGAAGTGATCAAACCATCAATTGTGGATGAATCCGTTAATAAGACTGTATTAATTACATGCTTTTCCATAAAAAGCTCATATTATACATAACGTCAGCACCAAAAAGTTCAAGTGATAAATTCTTGATACGACTAAGCAATTAATTTATTTACCCTTTCCCATCACTATTCAGTATTGCACGGGTAAGAATTCTAACAGGCAATATATCCAATATTTATTAATAACTCAATGATTTCTTATCAATGTGAACTAATTCAATAGTTTTATTTTAATACTTGAGCAAAGTAGCTATTTTAAAAACCTGAATATGATTCATATTACCTCTTAACTTTTCACAAAATACAAAAAACCGTAACAGTAAACTGTACGGTTTTTTTGTTTTATTGATTATCTGGTTAAAATACCCAGGTTCAATAAAAATTACTTAGCAGCAGGAGCAGCTGGAGCTACAGGTGCTTGAGCAGCCCATTGCTTCATTTTCTCTTCATAGGCTTTACGTGCAGCTTGCATTTGAGCTTGCTGTTGTTTTTGCATTGCCTGCATACGCTTTTGATGAGCTTCAAACTGAGCTTTACCTTGTGGGTTTGGAGCCATAGCTGGAGCCACAGGAGCAGCTTGAGGAGCCATCATTGGACGAGGTGCATAACCATAGCCATAACCACTATTGTTTTGGTAATTATTATAGCCATTACCACGGTAGTCCATGTTGTTATAACCATTGTAGTTGCTGTTACCACTTCCATAAGCTGAACCACGAGTGTTACCTTTACCACGACCACGGCCACGAGCTTTAATAGTGATTTCAACATCACCATCCATGTCTGCATCACCAGAACCGTCGCCCCAACCATTGCCATAGCCATTGCCATAAGCATTGTTATTCATGTTGTTATAGCCGCCGCCATTCCAGTTAGTGTTGCTGTTGCCGTCATCCCAGAATGCGCTGGCTGACATTGAAAGGGTTGTTGCACTTGCGATTGCTGCAGCAATTAATAATTTTTTCATTTTATACTCTCCAGAAATTGTTTTAAATAAGTGTTATATGTCATCAAAAGATAACAAAATTGTATTAAAGCGTTATTCTAAGCATTAACATGAATTAATAAAAACAAGACATAAAAGCCGTGAACATCTTCCTTCTAGATGCTCTGTTTTCTTAATTTCTTTATTGTGGATATAATTATAAACAGAGAATAGAATATTAGCAAGTATTTATATAAGATTCTTCTAATATTACTACTTTTTATTTCCAGAATTTATTCCGCTTTATTTTTTAATAAGCGAGTCATATTCTATTCCCATAATATTTAACTCTTGAAAAGTTATATTTTCCACATCAATAGTCTCACTTGTATCGGGCAAGGTTAAGTCACTGCAATCTTCAAGATTTAGAATATAACTATCAGAAACATAACTAAAAAAGTGCTCTTGTTCTTTTTGAATTAAATCAAACAGACCTCTCACATCATTTGCTATTTCATTACGACTTTTATCTGTATCAATGGTAAATGTCCGTTTTTGAAAAAAAAATCCATAGCCAGTCATAATTTCCATGATTCTTTTCCAGATAAATGCACACTCATCATGAGATTGGTGAGCATAATCCAGATTGATAAAGACGCCAAATTTATTAGACACTATATTCCCTCTTATTTTGTATCACATGGTTGTCAGTAAACCGGGCTGAATTTTGACCAGTAAACGACAATCTCAAAATATTTACACCCGTTGATCATTTAATGATATATAAAATAGGTGTGAACCAGTATTTACCCAAAAACAGAGTAGTACTCGCACAATTTATAATAATAGAAGAATTATTTGAAAACACAAATATAAGGACTTAAAACTTAAACCTAAATAAATCACTTGAACCGTAGCGAGAGCGATCACCAAAAGTAGGCTCCATGAGGAGAGGTGCTGGAGATTCAAGGCTTTACAGGTCATTTTGGATTTATTCGCACCCCAAGGGCACTTCCTTCGGGGCGTAGCCACCCTACGGGTGAATTCAAAATGTTCTGAAAAGTCTTGAAGATTCAGTGCATTGGACGTTCGCAGTAGGTTCAAGTGATTTATTTAGGTTAAACGATTAAATAATAGTAAGTCTGTTTGACGTGAATTGATAGAAACGGATTAGACCCGGTTAACTCCCACGACTGTTTCTTTACTCTGAATATTTGTCATCAATATTGAAATAAATAATATTACGAATCAAATCGAAAGGATGAGGAATGTCTGCTAAGGTCCGATTTGACATCAGAGCTTATATTGAGGATTTAGATTTACACTAAGTGACTTTAGTAATAACAGGTTTTTTATTTTTTGAAGATTTTCTTTTTATATCATTCAAAGCGTTATCTACACCAATTTGCACGCGCAATAGTGACATGCTGATCCCGCTTACTTGAAGGTTATGGGCTTCCAGTTTTGTTCTGGTTTGCTCATCCATATTTTCCAGAGCACTATTCAGCTTAATGGTTAACTCTTCAATCTTTTTTAAATTATCTCTTTGCTTGTCCAAAATCTGCACCTCCATGGCTGCGACTCATTAATATCTGGTATTTTTATTTAAAAATAGCAGCACCAGTATTTTTAGTGACTTCAAAAAAATCATTTTAGATATAAAAAAACCCCTGTAATCAATTGATCTACAAGGGTTCTGTATATGGTGGGCCGTCGGGGATTCGAACCCCGGACAAATGGATTAAAAGTCCACTGCTCTACCAACTGAGCTAACGGCCCTCAGCCTGAAGCTGAGACAAGACATTTGCAACTAAATCGTTTAACTTTTAAAAAAAACATTAAAAGTAATTGCCGTCTTGTTAAGATGCGCATATTCTACCGTTTTTATTTTTTATGGCAAGCTTTTTTACAACTTTTTTTCAAATTTTTATAATTGTTTCAGTAAGCGCTTTGCTTGCCCTGCTTCAGTGGTATCCGGGTAGTTTATCAATAGTTGATTCAAGGTATTACGTGCAGCATCTTTATTACCTGATTCATAATAGCTGTACGCTTTTTTTAACTGTGCTGCAGCTTTTTTAGGACTGAATGGATAAACATCTAATAGTAATTGATAATCAATAATAGCCTGCTCAAAATTACGCTGGGCATAACTGGCTTCAGCCACCCAATATTGAGCAATATGAGCATAGCGACCGCTTGGATATTTTGCTATCAAGGCAATAAACGAATCTCTGGCTTTATTGTAGCGACGGGCTCTGAGTTCATCA
>WTAX01000057.1 GCA_013139395.1 Gammaproteobacteria bacterium
TGCATTTTAAAATCCGGGGGATCAACATAGTCACGGTAAACGGTGGCAATATCACCAAGACGAAATAAACGATCATTAGAACGAATGCCAACTTTGCGAATTTCTTCTACTGATTCCAGACGACTGACACGGATATAAATTCGATCCGAATCCGTAGTGACATCGCCTGCAGGGGTAAGATAATTTTGCTGATTGAGGGTATCAAAAATTTCTATCGGCTGCAGACCCAGTTTTGATAATTTAACATTGGAAATTTCAATATAGATTTTTTCTTCTTGCGCCCCTAATAAATCAACCTTAGCCACATCAGCCACATTGAGTAATTTAAGACGTACATCATCGACATAATCACGTAATTGAGCATAGCTGAAACCATCACTGCTAAAGGCATAAATTGTACCAAAAGTATCACCATATTCATCATTGGGAAAAGGTCCCTGCACACCAATGGGCAGTGTATGGCGAATATCATTGATTTTTTTTCTTACCTGATACCAGGCGTTTGGTACTTCATCCGGTGGTGTAAAATCTTTGAGGCTGACAAAGATCATTGATTCACCCGGTTTAGAATAACTGCTCAGATAATCCAGCCAGGGAGTTTCCTGCAATTTTTTTTCAATACGTTCAGTGACCTGAGCTTCCACTTCCAATGCTGTGGCACCCGGCCAGAGTGTTTTAATGGCCATCAGCTTAATGGTAAATTCAGGATCCTCCGCCTGTCCCAGATCTCGATAGGCCAGCACACCCGATAACGCCAGAACAATAATTAAATAGAGAGTTAGTGAACGATGCTGGAGACTCCATTGTGAGAGATTTATAGTGTTCACTGGTATTGTCTTTTAAATAAACGAACTTGTTGTCCAGGATGCAGTTTATGCACCCCGGCAGTAACAACAATCTGGCCATTTTCTAAGCCGGACTGAATCAAAACAGAGTCATATTGATATTCGAGGATCGCTACTTTCTGCAAGTGTACCTGTGATGTTTCAGGTGAATATATCCATACTGCAGGTTGTCCCCCTTCTTGAAACAGTGCCGTTAATGGTAACTCAGCCACCAACCCTTCTTTTTTCTGAATAATAAAAACAGTAGTGGTCATACCCAGCTGTACTTTATCATCTATTTCTAACAGACTAATGCGAACCCGATAAGTACGAGTCACCGGATCGGCCCCGGGAGAGATTTCACGTATACGTCCTGGATAATAATGTTTTGGATCAATCCATAAACTCACTTTAATCTCATCAGCATGGCGTATTTCAGCTAAACGGCTTTCGGCAACAGCAATAACAACTTCTTTTTCTTCCGGCAGTGCCAGATTAACCACTGTCTGACCTGCCACCACTACCTGTCCCACTTCCATTTCCAATGCAGTGACCACACCGCCTTTATCAGCATAAAGATGGGTATAATCAGACTGATTGCGCGTCACTTCAAGATGAGCTTTGGCCTGAGTGACTTTTGCTTTAGCAATGTCCAGGCTATTACTAAATCTCAGATGTTCACTGGCACTGATCATTTTGTCTTTATAAAGCTTGGTATAGCGTTTTAAATCCAGCTCTGCCTTCTTCTTTTCAGCTGTTGCTGCAGCGAGCGCACCTTCGGCTTCCATAAACTGCAGTATTGAATCATCCGTATCTAATCGGGCTAATAAAGTACCCGGAGCCACCACATCACCCACTTCAATAAAACGTTCAACGATTTTACCACCAATACGAAAACCTAAGGCCATTTTATAACGTGCTTTCACTTCACCTGCATAGGTGGCCTGCTGCCAGTTTTCCTGGATTTTGACCTGCTGGGTGATCACCGGTCGAATGACTGTCTTTACTTTTTCTTCCTTTTTACAGGCCGATAAGCCGATTAACAACAACAGGATGCTTAAAAGCAAAATAAAGTCACTAATTGTATATTGATATTTTTTTTGGCTATTCTTTTTTTGGCTATTCATAGTTATCTTTAAGGCAATTGTTAAAACTAAATAAGTGTTCCAACACGTGAGTATTATTCATTTAATATTCGCAGCAAAAGCTGTCATTTATTATTTGGCGATTTTATGCCAATATGGGCCCAATAATGAATGACAGCTTTTGCTGCTCAGTGTATACCCGGAACAGTTACTTAGTGTTAAGCAAGCCTTTTTGTAATAAATTGAAGGCATGTTGCACAATAAAAAATTTGAATCCGTGTTAAATAATCATCATGATAGAAAAAACATCCAATACTAAATTTTGACTGTTTTTTTACCTGCTAAACAGCCTTAGCTATAGAGCAAACTGGACCAACGATTCTCTTTTAGCATCTTTTGTTTTAAGTCATCCCAGGCATCTTCAGAACCTGCTGCCTGACACATAATTTTATCCAGAGAAGGCATTATATTAGTCAGACCTGCGATGAAAACATAAGTATTTGGCTGCTTAATTAATTCCCAGGCTTCTTGCAGATTATTTTTGAGTGAGTTTTCCAAACCTTTTTCTTCTCCTGACAGTGGTCTGTCAGCTAACGCATTATATGCACGAAACGTCTCTTCCTGGTAATAATTAACCAGATCATCAGCCTGATCATTCATATAGAGTAAATCAAGCCCCGTTTTGGCACCATAAAATAATCGAACCTGACCTTCCCAGCACCCTTTTTGTTGATATATTTTTTCGATAAAAGCACGAAAAGGTGCTATCCCGGTACCTGTACCAATCATCAGTATATTGGCTTTGCTATCATCCGGTATAGTGAATGGATTATGATAAGGGCCTGTAATTGCAATGGTATCACCCACTTTAGCATCACATAAATAATTCGACGCTCTTCCAGGGTATTGTTCACCACTAAAATCATCAATATAAAAACAGCGCCGAACCAGAATAGTCAGCTCTATACCGTCATCAGTGCTTGAGTCCTGACCACTGGCAATGGAATATTTGCGATGATGTTTACTACTTCCAAATTCATCTTTACCTGGGACAGTGATACCAATGCTTTGACCTGGAGAATATCGAAACGATGGCTCATCAACATAAAAAACCAATTTACGCACTTCATCAGTTTCAATATCAGTTATACGTGTGGATGATATCAGTTTTACCGGCAATGATGATTCAAGTCGATGTTCAGTCATGTTTGCTTCCTGATTTAATAGTAAATTTAAGTGATTAAGCCCTCTACTCAAGCAGTACGGCATTGAGCTTACGGGAAAAACAAATATTCATTATTTGTTTTTTCAATACTTGCTTTAATATCTATTGAAAAGCCATTCTAAGCAAATTACTTGTATTCGACAACTGTTTTAATAGGAAACATTATTTATTCAAATTACGGGTCTCGTCCCTTTATACATTTGAATGATTTTACCTAAGTTATTGTCAGATCAATAAGCGGTAATTTTCAAAATTGAGAATTAGTCTTTAAGTAATGGATATCTTATTTTGTTGTGTCTAATGAACTAATTCCTTACCAGTAAAAATGGTAATTGAAATTAGGTGACGTGCTTCTTTTGATCATCTGGGTAGGCTGAAATACATGAAGATTAAAAATTTACCAATGTCTCTTATGAATAGACAATGCTTATTTCAAATTTTACATTTATTCAGCAGAAGAAAAAATCGAATTCTTATAAAAAATTATGGTCAAATAAATAGTATATATGACTTATAATTAATAGACAGTCTAAACACTATGAGCAATCACAGGGTTGGACATCGGGATAAAACATTAGCAACAGGATTTGTTTTAATAGTTTATCATCACTTTCTCAATTCAAAGGTAGTACCAACTTGATGAATTTTATTCAATTATCAAAATGGCTATTTTTTTCTGGCAGTATTTTCCTTTGCTGTTCAGACGGGGTATTTGCTGACACTATCTATCAATGGACAGATCCATGGGGGCAACTTAAATATAGTAAAACACAAGTTCAGGGTTCAATGGTTTCTGAACTGACTGAACTTCCAAAATCACAGATATCTACTGAACAACAGAAGCAGGAGGCTATGTTGAATAAAATGCAGGGAATAAAGAATGCCAATACACTTTACCAACAGAAAAAAATCACAGAGAAATTGTTAAAGCAGCAAAAGATTATAAAGGAAAAACATTGCCAGATACTGCGAAATACGCTAGCAGATATACAACTGAAAAACGTAAGAAGATATTACCCGGGTAATTATTATTTTCCAGGACAGAATTTTTATCCAGCGAGAAATTATTATCATGGGAGATATGGATATTATAGGGACTATAATTATGATTTGCTAGAAAACGATCTATATAAAGAAATACGAAAATATTGTCGTTAGCTCCATGAATCAATCAAACCTGGTTAGAGTAAAAAAGTCCATAGGAACCTTTAAACTGGAGCCAGACGAAAAAGGAACAAAAATCACCTGGATACAACACACTGAGCCCGCGGACCATCTGCCTGCCTGGTTAGTAAATCAGCTTGTGAAAAACATACCTTATCGTACATTTAAAAATCTGGCCAAAATAGTTAAGGAAGAACAATATAATCTATCCGAATTGATTTATGATCAAAATGGATCGGTTATTGCGTTTAAAAAGCCGGTTATTACAGAAGAAAAGTCTTCTATACTTGCAAAAGAATTTAGAACAATGCCAGATTTTTAATCAGCCTATGATTCACCTGACGCAGCAGAGCTATACTGTGGTCACAAATGATATCAAGAGGATGAACTGTTCTGGTTTGCATCATCACGGGAATTGTTGTGCCTAGTGCTAATACATGTGTATTGTTAAGTTTCTTTTCTTCAAAATATTCTTCTTAAATCATTAATGCGGTTCTTCACATAATATTAGTAGTGCTACTAACCACCCTGTTAATAATTAAAAAAGAAACTTAGGGCCTTGGAAAATTTATTATTTCCAAGGCCCTTAACTTTTCGCATATTATTCCTTTCTTTGATTCAACTCTTCTCTCATTTGATCTAATAAAGAAAATAATTCCATACTTGCAGCTTCCATCTCATGATAATTTTGAATAATTTCATTTTCATGCTCTAAGCGCTTATCTGACTCGCGAATAAAGCTCATATTTTTATCCGTCATCCGATGTACTGTGGCATGAGGTTTATCTAATTTGGCATAGCTGTCCGTATTTGCAAAAATAGTTTTACCTTTATTCGTATACCATTTACCTAATCGACAATTTTTATGATCGGCAAATTGTGCCTCACTATCCATATTAATCATGGCACCATAGGAATTTGACTTGAAGATAATATGATCAATTTTTGCTAATACGATAAAGGCTTGATGTTCCATGTCTGCAACTAAACGAGACATACCGTTAGCATCGGTATTTAATTGATTCATCGTATTTTTAAATTCTTCTACAGAGCTGGAAACATCATTAGCCAATTCCGTCATTTCTTCTGATTTTTGCACAATTGATGCTGTTTCATGTCTCATCGCATCAATGGAAACAGCTATTTCACTGGTTGCTTTTTGTGTATGCTCAGCCAGATTTCTCACTTCATCAGCAACGACTGAGAACCCCCTGCCATGTTCACCTGCCCGTGCCGCTTCAATAGCCGCATTAAGTGCTAATAGATTCGTTTGCTCAGCAATTGATTTAATCAAATCGACAACAGAGGTAATTTCACTGCTTTTTTCTTCCAGACTTTCAATCGTTGTATTGGAATTATTGATATTTGCAACTAATACTTTAAGTTTTGTTAAAATGTCGTCCACTACGATAATGCTCTGCGAAGATTGTGCACTGGTTGCATCCGTTGTTTTCAATACATCAGCAAGATCGTCAACTATATTGACAATTTCATTTTGAATCAGTGCAATATTACCGCTCACATCATTAATGGAACGTAACTGAGCACTAAAGTTAATTACTTCCTGCTTAGCATGTGATTCTTTCATCGCATCAATACCACTCATCACACTTCTAATGGCTTTTGAAAAATCACCATGTAAGCCATGATCATTTAATTCACAGGACTTAAAATCCCCTTTAGAAGCATAATGAACTGTGGTACTAATTCGTACCGTTAAATCTTGCATAATGGTAATCAATGATTGAAATAGTTGAGCAATTTGATCCATCTCATTCTGGCTATTTTTATTGAATGTCAACAGCATCGTCAGATCACCATTCTTGACTTGCTCTATCGCCTTTTTAAAGTTTAAAATTTTATTCATTATAGAAAGCCTGATGCTTCTATTCAGCCATGTGATGGCAATTAAAACGACGAGAGAAAAAATAGAAATTATGATTAACATAAAAAAGGCATGGTTTTTAATACCTTGCGCACTTTCCAGTACTGAGCTGCTGATCTTATTTTCCATTGCTTTTAATTGATTTATCTTTTGTGTAATGGTTTTAAACCAATAATTGGCATCAATTTCAAAACCATCTTGTTTACTCAATGCAATATTTCTCATTCTTTGCACTTCAGAAAACGAGGAATCACTTTTTATTTGTGAATAAAACTGTTTAAACTCGTCATTTGCACTGTATTCAAACAAGTCTAATAATGCCTGCTGCTGAGCCAGTACAGATAAGAATTTTGTATTTAAAAACTGATTAAATTTATTTTGCGCAAAGGTCGCTGATAAAATAGCACGTTCAATTCCTGCTCGTTCTTTAGCACTGATAAAAAGCACAAGGCTATTGAGCATATTACGTATGGTGATATTTTTTGAAAAAGTTGAAAATTCGCTAATAATTTTTATTGATGAATTATTAAGTGCGGTATAATAAGCAACAGCAGCCTTTGTTCCAATAGAAAGGCTGTCAATTTTTTCACGTGTCATCTTAAGTTGTGAGAAATCAATACCTTGCTCTGTTTTTTTGGTGTATTGATTTTGTGCCGATGCTAAATAATCATTTAATTGTGTTAATTTTTCATCCGTCATTTTTCTCTGCCGGGGTAGAGTATCACTAAACTTTTTACCTTTGGAACTTAAGAATCCCGCACTGGCGCCTCTTTCCTTTTGCATCTCATGAAGCACATCACTAATATAGACCGATAATTCAACAACCTTAATTGTCTCTTGAGAATTTGTATAATTATCATAATCATTCAGCGATAACTTGAGCGCATAGGCAATAATTATTGAAATTGAAAATAGACTGAGTATTATTAATTTTTTGTGTATTGAAAAGTGCTGCAGCATCAGAAAATTCCTACCAATAAATGAAATTTTGGCAATGATAATAGTAATAAATATAGCATATACTTATTTAGCGGCAAGCTTTTAAATAACTTGAACAATGATTTTTAGATTATAATAATAAAATGCAAATACTTCCCGTTAGTCAGGTATTACCTGAGCTCAAAACCAGGCTGTCACAGCATAATCGTCTGATCCTGCAGGCACCACCCGGTGCCGGGAAAACCACACTGGTGCCATTAGCCCTTTTACAGGAAAAATGGTTAGCTCACAAACAGATTATTATGCTGGAGCCTCGTCGTCTGGCCGCTCGTAGTGCTGCGGCACGCATGGCCTATCTATTAGGCGAAAAAGTCGGTGAAACAGTAGGTTATCAGATCCGTCAGGATAAATGCATCAGCAAAAAAACCCGAATACTGGTAGTAACTGAGGGTATTTTAACAAGAAAGTTACAGGCAGATCCTGAACTCGAAGGAATCGGGCTGGTCATTTTTGATGAATTTCATGAAAGAAATATTAATGCCGATCTCTCTTTAGCATTTTGTCTGCAGAGTCAGGAATTATTGACTGATAGTCTTAAACTTCTCATTATGTCGGCGACCTTAAATACCCAGGCTCTGGCCAGCCTGTTAAACACAGCAACTCATCCGACGCCCGTGGTAACCAGTCAGGGAAGAAGTTATCCCATTGATATAATTTATCAGCCTGATAATACACCCCCTGTTGACAAACGGAATCTGACTTCAGCTCTTACCCAAAAAACCATTACCGCTCTGCAGCAGCATGAGGGTAATATTTTAATTTTTTTACCCGGTGTCAGAGAAATTAAACAGCTTGAAAAAGAATTATTACGTGTCACTAAAAAAAGCAGTCAAACTATCATTATCTCTCCTCTTTATGGTGATCTTTCCAGACATCAGCAGGATCAGGCCATTTGTGTACCACCTGCAGAGCAAAGAAAAATTGTACTGGCCACCAATATTGCTGAAACCAGTCTGACCATTGAAGGCATCAACATCGTGATTGATTCAGGTCTGCAAAGAGAGTCTTATTTTAACCCCGGCTCGGGCATGGATGCCCTGCACACCACAATGATTGCCCGGGATTCAGCTCAACAGCGCAGTGGTCGAGCAGGTCGTCTCAGTGCGGGTATTTGCTATCGTCTATGGAGTCAGAGTCAGCACAAACGTCTGCAGGCTCACCAAAAAGCTGAAATATTACGTTCTGATTTAGCCCCCGTCATTCTGGAATTAGCGCAGTGGGGTGTTCAGCAAGTGGATGACTTACAGTGGTTAGACTTACCCGCTCCAGGTGCTGCAGCACAGGCTAAAGAGTTATTACTCGCTTTGCAGGCTATTGATGATTCAGGAAGAATCACAACTCATGGAAAAAACATGCTGAGTTTGGGCATTCACCCTCGTTTAGCCCATATGATGTTAACTGCCCAGACACTCGACCTCACTGAAACAAGCTGTTTAATTGTTGCTTTACTCAGTGAAAAAGATATTTTAAAAGATGCGTTCAATAATGGCAGAAATGCTGATATTGCCTACCGCGTTTCACTTTTGCAGCAAATGAAACACAATCATTCCATCTCAGATCAGCTCATTGATAAACGACAATGTAAACGAGTATTACAAACCGCCAGAGAGTTTTCTCAACGTCTGAAACGCTCTGTTAGCAGCAACAAAACCGTCAAAGAACAAAACAGCCTGAATGAAATTGAGCGTGATATGGTGGGCGTATTATTAGCCTTTGCCTATCCCGACAGAATTGCCAAGCAGCGTAATAATAAAGAACGTAATCATAAGGAGCAGAGTTATTTATTAAGCAACAATAAAGGGGCATTTTTCTCATATCAGGATCTATTATCCACTGAACCTTTTTTAGTGGCAGCCCATTTAAATGCATCGCTAAAGAAAGAGACAAAAAAAGAAGCACGGATCTTTCTTGCCGCCGCGATCACGCAGACACAATTAGAAACTTATTTTTCAGATCAAATAAAAGAACAGACATCAATTGTATGGCATAAAAAATCACAAAAAGTCGAATGTTTAAACAAAACAATGTTAGGCAGCCTGACATTAAGAGAGCAGGCTAATCACAACATAAATAGTGAACAATTACATCCGGTATTATTAGAAGGTATCAGAACACTGGGTCTTGGCTGCCTTCCCTGGTCAAAGCCAGCTAATAATCTGAAACAACGTGTACAATTTCTACAATTTCAAAAAATACATAATAACAACAGCAGCCATTTATTATCTTCAATTGAGCTGCCTGACTTTTCTGATGATTTTTTACTCAATCATCTCAGCGAATGGTTAGGCCCTCATTTAGCGAAACAAACCAGCATTAAACAGTTACAAACACTGGATCTCTATCAGATACTCAATGCCAATATCAGTTGGCAGACATGCCAAACGCTCAATGAACTCGCACCTGAAAAAATGACAGTTCCCAGCGGCTCAATTATTGCTATTGATTATAGCGAGCCTGACTCTCCGGTGCTTGCTGTGCGCCTGCAGGAATTATTTGGCTTACAACAAACACCCACAATTCTTAAAGGCGGCTATCCCCTGCTGCTGCATCTTTTATCACCTGCTTCCCGGCCCATGCAGGTCACTCATGATCTAGCCAGTTTCTGGGAAAACACTTATAATGATGTAAAAAAGGAGCTTCGGGGAAAATATAAAAAGCATTTCTGGCCCGATGATCCCCTGCTGGCACAAGCCACTAACCGTGTGAAGCCCCGGAAATCATAATTGCTCTCTATTCATAGATTGTCACCTTAATCACTACTTATTCAACCCTTAATCAACAAAAGAAAACAATATGTTAAAGCAAAAAATAATCCCCGTGACCCCTTATCAGCAAAATTGCTCCTTGCTTTGGTGTGACCAGACCAATGAAGCGGCATTAATTGATCCCGGCGGTGATGTACCGGCTTTATTAGCAGAGATTAAAAGTAAGCAATTAAATTTAAAACAAATATGGCTCACCCATGGTCACCTGGATCATGTCGGCGGCACTGAAGAGCTGGCAAGCAAATGTCATGTACCTATTATTGGTCCTCATCAGGATGACTTCTTCTGGCTGGATATTTTGCAACAACAATGTGAGATGTTCAATTTTCCTAAAGTCAATAATTTTACACCTGACCAATGGTTAAACGAAGGTGATAAACTCACTCTTGGTAATGAACAATTTGAAATATTACATACTCCCGGCCACACCCCCGGCCACATAGTTATTGTTCATCATGCCTCAAAAACACTCTGGGTGGGTGATGTTCTTTTTAAGCAGTCTATTGGCCGTACTGATTTCCCGAGAGGCAGCCATGATGATTTAATAGCATCCATAAAAAACAAACTATTGACTCTTCCCGGTGATTATCAATTTATTCCAGGTCATGGCCCCAGTGGTTATCTGGATGATGAAAAACTCAATAACCCATATCTGCAGTAATAATCAATTCAGTAAAAAAAGACTGTTTAGGTTTTTTGCCTTTTGATGATAGATCAACCGATCGATGCGACACTTTATCTTAAAATAAAAAGATGGAGTATGATATGCTATATAGAACTCAAACAAAACAGACAGCTGAACAAATCCTGACCACTATAACAAACCTTATTCTTTTATATAAGGCCTCGGAAATAAAGATTTGTCCCATATAGCGTAGACATTTTGTTCAGATTTAAGGTGTGGATAATATTGAATCTACCTTAAGGAAATATTAATACTACAGAATAAACAGGCGTATTTATCAGA
>WTAX01000229.1 GCA_013139395.1 Gammaproteobacteria bacterium
GATCACTCACTTTTTTCCAGTCAGGTGGTTCAGCAGGAATGATGGAATCGCCTGACTGACGTTCCGGGGTGCCTTGTATTTCACGTTCCAGCAGAGCAAAATCAGGATCATATTCTAAATTCTCACCACACGGAAGATCAGCAGAAATTTCGCTGGTAAATCGTGTCAGTTGCAAATCAGTCAAAGATTCCATCTTCTTTCAGCCTATTCTTTATATCTATAGTCTAGAGCAACAGCTTACCTGAATCATAAAATTATTTTTCTTTCCTGCAAAACCTATAACTGCAATCACCAAGCTTAAAATAATCCTTATTAATCTATTTTAATACTAGTTCAATGTATTCTTTTTTTAAAGTAAAAATGAGCATTTCTTTCAACAGCCACATTTTAACACCTAACAATTTGATATATATCAATATTTACTTTAATATGAATCTAAATCAATAGCCTTCTACCCGATTTTTTCGGCCCCCAGCTAAATATCCTCACATAGCCGACACCCCATATAATCCGGCTCCAAACTGAGCATCCCGGTGCTCACCTTGATTTATATATTCAGGTTAAGCTATATTTAAATTGCCCCCACAGATATTAAAAGAATTGTTTTGCACTTGGTTTGATCCAGAGATTAACTGAAATATGGCACTACAGCCTGATATAAGGACAAGTTGGTTGTAAATGAAACTAAAATTACATGTTACATCCTATAAGGGTGCAACTCCCAGCGACTCACTATCAATAAGCCTCAATCAACAATCCGCCACAATTGGCCGGTTAGAGGATAATACGCTGGTTCTGCCCGATGCAATGAGATACCTGTCAGGGCATCATGCCAGGATAGAATACCGGGCACCGGATTATTATATTGTTGATACCAGTACCAATGGCGTATTTATCAATCACTCTCCTACTCCCCTCGGTCATGGCAATAGCGTAAAACTACAAAACCAGGGGCTTCTCAGCATAGGTGATTATGATATAGCGGTTGAAATCTCTGAAGAAAGTCAGGAAATACCTGTAACTCCTCAGATTAAAGAGAGTGAATTGATAAATGAAGCGATAGAGTTTCCTGATGACCCTTTTGCAGATGTTACTTCAGATCCGGTCAAACAAATGATTGAGTCAAATGAACTCATACCAGACGACTGGAAAATCAACAAGGAAAAAACACCCGATCCTTTTGATATACCTGCAGCAGATTCTGCACAAGAAGATCTTGAGCAATCACCGGAACTTGATCGTGTACCTTCTTATCAGGAAGCTTTTCAGCCCTTTAAGGAAGAAAGCAAAGCAGCAGCGGATACCCGGGAAACTGCTAGCGAAGAATCTTCAGCAGCAACTCCGAAGGATATTTTTTCTGAAGACTGGCTGACTAAAGACAAGTTCGATAAGCAGAATGAGGCGGATTTTATAGCTGTTGAGCCCTTGACATCACAAGCACCACAGAGTGATAAAAAAGATAATCAGCCCCACGCCGAAGTTGAGACAGCGCAACCTCCCCCTGTCAGCAGTGAAAATCAGGATGATTTAATTCAAAGCTTTCTACGTGGTGCAAACCTTAAGGATGAAAGGCTTGCCAGGTCCATCACTGCAGATACCTTTCATACGATAGGCAGCATGTTAAGAGCGTCCATTCAGGGAGCAATGGATGTTCTTGCCAGTCGGGCCAGAATCAAAAGTGAAATGCATCTTGATGTCACCACGATCAGACCGATAGAAAATAACCCTATAAAATTTTCAGTCAGTGCCGATGAAGCACTGGCTAAGCTGTTACTTCAGCAGGATAAAGGTTATCTACTTGCCGAAGAAGCCGTTAACGAAGCTTTTAATGACATTCGCGCACATCAGATGTCTGTAATTGCCGGAATGCAAACTGCACTGATAGCAATATTACAACGTTTTGACCCTGAAAAACTCGAACACAGACTGCAAAAACAAAGTCCAATGAGTGCCAGCATACCGATTCGCAAACAGGCAATGTTATGGGATTTATTTGAACAGTTATATGAAGAGATTGGCCATGAGGCTGAAGATGATTTTTATCATCTGTTTGGGCAGGCATTTGCAGAAAGCTATGATGAACAGATTAAAAAATTTAAAGCGGCAAAAGATGAAATGCCAATTGAATAAATAACCCTGGAGTTTTGAGAATTATTATGTATTTTATAAGATCACTTATTATTTTATCGATTATATTTCTATATGGCTGCAGTGCATCACCCACTATTATTAATGTAACGCTCAATGCATCCCCGGAAGTCAACCCGGACTTATCTGAGCGCCCATCGCCTATCGTAGTACGTGTTTATGAGCTGAAAAGTCTTGGTACTTTTGAAGCCGCTGATTTTTACAATTTATTTGACAATCCTGAAGCAATTCTTGGGGCAGCTCTTGTTAATTCAGTTCAGTTTCACCTAAACCCCGGAGAGACACAAAGATACAATCAAACAACATCTCCCGAAACCAATTATATTGCTGTAACTGCCGCCTATCGCAAACTGGATCATGCGGTGTGGCGGGATCATATCATTATGCCCGCAGCAAAAAACACTGAGTTAATCATTCACATGGAAAAATTAAGCGTCAGCATCAGGAAAAAAGACAAGTAATCTCCTGAAGGTAAAAGTTTAGGAGTAAAAGGTTAAAGTTAAAGTATAAGGAGCAGGTTAAACAAAATGTCATGGAATAATAAGGTTATCTGGACAGAGGGCATGTTTCTTCGTCCACAACACTTTCAGCAGCAGGACCGCAACATTCAAACGTGGATAGAATCCCGCTGTGGCGGATTGGGCCATTTTACCTGGGGCATATCCGAACTTGACGTTGATGAGCAGCTTCTTACGCTGGGCAAATTCTCAATTACTTCCTGCCAGGGCATTTTTCCAGATGGAACACCTTTTAGTATACCTGCTCATCATCCAGTGCCAGAGCCTCTGAACATCTCCATAGGGATAAAAGATCAGCTTTTATATCTGGTGTTACCTGTTAACCGTATCACTGGCCGTGAGGTATCAAGCGATAATAATGACGACGAACTCAGCCGCTACAAACTACAGGAAATAGACGTCAGGGATGTACACACTGATTCCGAAATAAGCAATGCGACAATACAAAGCGCTGAATTATACACTCAACTGCGTTTATCCAGTGACAAACTGGATGCCTACGTGGTTATCCCCATTGCCAGGGTAATAGAACGAAAATCCGACAAGCAGGTGATTCTGGATAAAAAGTTTATCCCTACCTGCCTGCATTGCAGTGCTTCCTCTCAGCTCAGCTCATACATTGATGAAATCAATGGTACCATGAATCACAGGGCAGAAGCTCTGGCTCAGCGTCTGGTATCACCAGGTGCAGGTGGAGCCTCTGAAATCATAGACTTTTTGTTGTTACAGATCATTAATCGCTACCAGCCACTTTTTACGCATTTTGTCTCATTAACAAAATTGCATCCTGAAACATTGTTTCAGGTTCTGATACAAATCACCGGTGAATTATCAACCATAACAAAAACCAGTCACAGACCTGAGCCTTTCCCACTGTATGATCATGAAAATCTGACCGACAGCTTTGAACCCGTAATGCTCAGCCTACGCAAGGCTCTGGATTGGACATCCGAATCCAGGGCGATACCTATTCCCCTGGAAAAATACCAACACGGCATACAAACAGCATCTATTCATGACCCCGAGCTCCTGCAGAGTGCAGAATTTGTTCTGGCGGTCAGCGCACAGATCTCAACGGCAAAATTGCAAGCTA
>WTAX01000350.1 GCA_013139395.1 Gammaproteobacteria bacterium
ACGGGTATATCTAAACCATTAACTTCAACTAATAAAGAAAAATATCGTTCTTCCTGATCGTCTATTTTAAGTTTAGTTATTCGTTTAATCCATCCATTTATATCTTTAATAGAAGAATATAAACAATTTCTATCTGGCTTACGTCTTGGCTGAAGCTGTAACCAAAGAATCGTGTCTTTCAAGAAATTACCCCTTTAAAATTTACCAACATACAATACTATTTGTTGTAACTATTCAGCGTATTATTTACAAAAAGCCTGTGGTTGCTTATTTTTCTGACTTTGATTGTTTGAGCCCAGCGAGTTCTCAAAGTTAGAAAAATAAGTAACCATAGGCTTAACAAGCGTTATTTAGGAATACACACTAAATAGTTACTATTTGTTTAGGTCATATTTATGCACAGTATATGGATGAATGGAATACTTGTTTTATATAATATTAATATTAATCAATCCACTTTCTGGCGTTTCTAAACATTCTCATCCAAGGTGCATCTTCACCCTTGTGATCGCCGATCCAGGTGTTTTGTACTGAACGGAAAACTCGTTCAGGATGCGGCATCATGATGGTAAATCGTCCATCTTTGCTGCACAAACCAGTCATGCCATTAGGCGAACCATTAGGGTTATATGGATATTTCTCAGTTGGTAAGCCTTCATTAGACACATAGCGCAAGGAAACCAGACCTGAATCCATTGCCTTTTGTGCTGAACTGCCTAATTGAAATTCTGCCCGCCCCTCTCCATGAGCCACGGCAATAGGCATTTTTGAACCTTCCATTCCAGCAAAAAATAATGATGGAGATTCCAGCACTTCAACCATAACAGTCCTGGCTTCAAACTGCTCTGATTCATTTTTGACAAAATGAGGCCAGTGACTAGTCCCTGGAATAATTTCATGTAGATTTGACATCATCTGGCAGCCATTACAAATACCTAAACCAAAGGTATCATCACGGTTAAAAAACTGTTCAAATTGTCCCCTTGCCTGATCATTAAGTAATATAGATTTAGCCCAACCTTCACCAGCACCAAGCACATCACCATAGGAGAAACCACCACAGGCTACTAAACCTTTAAACGCTTCAAGTGATAAGCCGCCATCTATAATATCTGACATATGAACATCACGAGTAGAAAAACCTGCTTTTTCAAAAGCTGCTGCCATCTCTACATGACCATTAACACCCTGTTCACGTAAGATAGCCATAGTAGGCCTGGCACCCGTATTAATATAGGGTGCAGTAATATCTTCATTGATATCAAAGCCTACTTCCATATGCAGGCCCGGATCACCTGCTTTGAGTATTGCATCATATTCCTCCTGGGCACACTTTGGATTATCACGCAATTTTTGCATTTGATATGATGTCTCAGACCATTCACGATGATACTGAGTTCGAGTATTGCTAAGAACAATTGAGTTATTAAAAGTAAAATCAATTGTATCGCCAGTAATAGGCTGAGCAATAACATGGGTCATGCTTTCCATGCCCATTTCTTTTATATAGGTAAAAATAGCATCATGATCAGACTTTCTTATCTGTATAACAGCACCTAATTCTTCATTAAATAGTGCCGGTATAATTTCATTCTGGTTGACGCAAATATGATTAAGCGCAATTTTAAGGCCGCAATGTCCTGCAAATGACATTTCCAGTAAAGTCGTAAATAAGCCGCCATCAGAACGATCATGATAAGCTAATAATTTATCATTGATATTGAGTTCCTGTATCATTTTAAAGAATGATTTAAACGTGTCCGTATCATCCAGATCAGGACAGGTATTACCAATTTTTCCATACACCTGAGCTAATGCTGAGCCTCCCATACGATGGCGGCCACGCCCCAGATCAATAAGAACTAATTCTGTATCACCCTGATTCATTTTAATTTGCGGCGTCAATGTAGAGCGTACATCCTGAACACGTGAAAAAGCAGATACAATCAATGATAATGGTGCAGTGACAGATTTGTCTTCACCCTTATCATTCCAGACAGATTTCATGGACATGGAATCTTTACCAACAGGAATGGTAATGCCTAATTCAGGACAAATTTCCATACCCACTGTTTTTACTGCATCATATAAACCAGCATCTTCACCCGCATGCCCTGCCGGCGCCATCCAGTTCGCAGAAAAAACAATATCTGAAAGCTTAGCAATTTGCGCAGAAGCAATATTGGTCAGAGCTTCACCAATAGCCATACGTGCAGAAGCTGCTTGATCAACTAAAGCAATAGGACTGCGTTCACCAATTGACATTGCCTCACCAGTTATTTCCTGATAGCCGCTAGAAGTAACGGCTGCATCAGCCACGGGAACTTGCCAGGGTCCAACCATCTGTTCCTGCACCACTTGTCCGGTGACTGAACGATCACCAATAGTAATTAAAAAAGATTTATCCGCTACAGATGGCAGATGCAATATACGATGAGCGGCATCGGATAAATTAATATTATCAGTATCAAATGCATCCTGAATGTTATTTTCACGAGTTACATTTCGAGACATCTTAGGCGGCTTACCCAATAAAACCTCAAGAGACATATCGATGGGTTTATTACCAAAGTGCTTGTCATTAAGTATTAAACGCTGCTCTTTAGTTGCTGAGCCCAGAATCGCATAGGGAGCACGTTCACGCTGACAGATTTGTTCAAATTGCTCAATATTTTCCGGCCCAATAGCCATGACATAACGTTCTTGTGACTCATTACACCATATTTCCATGGGAGACATACCATGCTCATCATTGGGCACTTTACGAAGTTCAAATTCAGCACCTCTTCCTGCATCATTAACTAACTCAGGTAACGCATTTGATATACCGCCTGCGCCAACATCATGAATGGAAAGAATTGGATTATCTTTACCCAGCTGCCAACAGCGATCAATAACCTCCTGACAACGTCGTTCCATTTCAGGATTGCCGCGCTGTACTGAAGCAAAATCAAGATTTTCACAACTGCTTCCAGAATTCATAGATGATGCGGCACCACCACCCAGGCCAATTAACATAGCAGGACCGCCAAGCAAAACAATCTTAGAACCTACTGGTACCTCACCTTTAAGAACATGTTCTGATTTAAGGCTGCCGAGACCGCCTGCCAGCATAATGGGTTTATGATAGCCGCGAACCTCAGTGCCGCTTGATGTGTTCACTTTTTCTTCAAAGGTTCTAAAGTAACCACAGATATTGGGACGACCAAATTCATTATTAAAAGCCGCTGCACCAATAGGTGCTTCTAACATAATATCCAGAGCTGAAACTATTCGTTCAGGTTTGCCGTAATCATGCTCCCAGGGCTGCATTAAATTCGTTATTTTTAAATTTGAGACAGAAAAACCGCTTAAGCCTGCTTTTGGTTTGGAACCCTGCCCGGTTGCACCTTCATCACGTATCTCACCACCTGAACCGGTTGCTGCACCGGGAAATGGTGATATAGCCGTTGGATGATTATGAGTTTCGACTTTCATTAAAATATGGCAGTCTTCCTGTGAATAAGTATATTCTGAGGTATTACTATCAGGGTAAAAACGATTAATATTAAAGCCTTCAATAACCGCACAATTATCACTATAAGCAGATAAAATACCTTCTGAATTATGATGATAGGTATTACGTATCATTGAAAACAGCGACTTATCCTGTTGTTTACCATCAATTGTCCAGTCTGCATTAAAGATCTTATGACGACAGTGCTCTGAATTGGCCTGTGCAAACATCATAAGTTCAACATCAGTTGGATTTCTACCAAGCTGAGTAAAGTTATTAACCAGATAATCAATTTCATCTTCTACTAATGCAAGGCCCAACTGTGTATTTGCCTCAACTAATGCTTTGCGACCTTTTTCTAAAATAGGAACACTGGTGTATGGGCTCGGATGATGTTGTTCAAACAAAGCATTGGCCTGTTCTATTTCAAAGAAACAGGTTTCAACCATCCTGTCATGTAACTCTTGTGCCAGTTCATCACGATGCAAGTCTGAGAGTTGATAGTTCGCTGGAAAATCAATAGTATAAAGAACGCCGCGCTCAATGCGATTAATCTCATGCAAACCACAATTATGAGCAATATCAGATGCCTTACTCGCCCATGGAGAGATTGTTCCTATTCTGGGTATCACAAGAAATTCAGAGCCGGTATAGTCAATTTCATCTGATTGAGCGCCATACATTAATATGCGCTCTAAGACAGTTTGTTGTTCAGCTGTTATTTCTTTATCAGAATCTACAAAATGAATATATTGACTGGTTACCGAATGAATGCTCGGAACCACTGCGCGAAGCTTATGTAATAATTTTTCAAGTCTGAAGGGTGATGAGGCTGATTTGCCACGCAGAATTAGCATTTTTGGTAGTCTCTTTTAAAGAAATAGGAAATTTCTCCTATTTTAGCAAAGTATAAGCAATTTAGGGTAGAGACTATTTAATTATTAAGAAAAAAAGTAAAATAGCTCTCCTTAAATCAATTACCTGACAATTTAGTGATGCAATGATAAAAAAAGAATTTACCTCTTTAGATGATAAAACGCCTGATCCCACCAGCCTTCCTCCAGCGGGTATATTGACCTTGTTAGGTTGCTGGTTATACGATTTTATGTTGTTATGTGCTGTTTGGTTATTAGCAGGAATCGTGTATATCATTCCGGCACAAATATTCGCACAAGTTGACTCCAGTCAGTCCAATAACCTGTCAACCACCGAATTCACCGGCCCGATATTTTATAGTTACCTTTTTTTGGTCAGCTGGTTCTTTTTTGCCTGGTTCTGGACACATGGCGGGCAAACTTTAGGATTAAGGACATGGTCACTACGCTTGCAGACAGACGACGGCTATGCACTTAACTGGCTGCAGACCTTACGACGCTTTTTAATAGCAGGCACACCCTGGTTAATTTCACTATTTATCTATGAACAAATTGTAAGCAATGAATTATTACCATCGCCCTATCAATACAGTGTATTTCTTATTGGTTTTAGCGGCCTGTTATGGAAGTTAATTGATAAGCAAAAGCGCAGCTTATACGATATATTATCCCACACTCGCATTGTTAAACTGCCAAAAAAATCGAAGAAAAGACAGCGCTTGTATTAAGCGCCTTGGAAATAATAAATGTTCAAGAGCTTAGAAAATTATAAATATTCTCACAATGCTGCTCAAAGTTCTGGAAGGAATGATTGCCCCCAGACTCAATAAGTAAGTAACTTTCAGAATATTTTTTTTCAGCCAGACGATAATCCAGTACTTCATCATCCTTTTGCAGCATCACCATTAAATTGTCCGGTGAGTTTATATGGTCAATATAAATAGTTTTTAGCTGGTCGATATGCTCAGTAGTAAACTCATATTCTTCACCCGTATGATAATTTTTATTCATCCCAAGATACTCATGGAGTAACTCATGAGGAATAACTGCAGGATTCACTAATAGTGCTTTTAGCTTATATTTTTGTGCCAGATAAGTGGCATAAAATCCACCCAGAGAACTACCGAGCAGAACAACTTTAGATGATTTTAGAGATTGCTCAATGAAAAGTGATAAGTCTTTAATGGCTTTTTCTGGAAAATCAGAAAGTGTTGGTGCTACAAACTGATCCTGCGGATAATTATCTGTTATAAATTTAGAAAAACATCGCGCTTTAAATGATTCGGGTGAGCTATTAAAACCATGAATATAGATAAACAACATTTTTCAAATCTCATAAAACACTATTAATTCAATTATTTAAGTAATATTCATTATTATTTAGTCTTTAAACTCTTTTTTAAGCTATTAAGCCTTTCATTAGCGAGTTTTTTTTCATCAGAAGAAAGTTCATCCCCTAATTGCTTAACTGAGTCAGCCGCAGCAGAATAACCATTTTCAGCTGATATTTTTAACCAGGCATAGGCTTCAACTAAATCTGCAGGACCACCCTGCCCGTTGGCAATCATAATCCCTAAATTATATTGAGCTTGATTATGGTTTTGAAGTGCAGCTTTACGCATCCATTTTTTTGACTCCGCTATATCGGCCATCATACCGCTGCCCTGATAATACATAACAGCTAATGAGAATTGTGCATTTCTTTCTCCTTTATCTGCCATAGTACGACAGACCTCAGAAGCTTCATAAAAGTCTTCTTTCTGCATTAAATCTATGCATTTATTGGCTAAAGTAGTATGACTGAATAAAAGTAAAAACAATAATGTAAAATATTTCATGATAGTCCTATATTAAATTTTATTAATGGCTTAAAACGTGTGTAGATTAATTATCAACTAACTCATCAAACTCACTGGGGCAATGCAGTACATTACGGCCTTTACGTTTAAAACCGCTAAGCCATCCCATTTGACGAACAAAAAGAATAATAAATAATAACAAAAATAAGGCATGCACCCACCACATACCAATAATAGGCGAAATAACACCTTTACGAAGCCAGTTCATTGCAAGCACTAATAAGTTAGAGTATCCAATATACAATAGAATTGCTATCGCCATTTTCCCATAACGACCTTGTCTGGGCGCAGTTTTACTTAATGGTACAGCAATAATCGCCAGAATGATCATCATTAAGATTTGTGAAATACGCCATTGTAGCTCTGCTTTATAAGGCAAGCCATTTTTGTTCAGCAACTCTAAGGAGGACATTGCTTTACGCCCGACAATGATTTTTCCAGGTTGTTTACCTTCCATTAACACGCCATAATCTTTAAATTTTATAAAACGATAATCTAAAGAACCAGCGCTGCCATCATAGCGATTGCCATCTTGAAATACCAAATACCGGGCTCCTTGCTTCGAATCAGTTACTATCTTTGCATCATCTGATGCCATAACACTGCTGGAATCACCATTATCAACATGCAAAAATACATTCTTTAATTTTGTGGGTTCAGGCATTTCTTCGGTAAACAAAACTCGCTGACCATTATCTGCAAGATTAAACTGTCCTGGCGTAATGAGTTCAAGAACGGCTTGAGACTTAAATGATTCCTCAGCATGCTGCATCTTGTTACTCGCCCAGGGAGCTAAAACCATTGAAAGACCTACTTCAAGAAAAACAAAAGAAAAAATAACAATTAAGATACTTTTTAATAGAGAATTCGGCCCGATACCACAGGCAGACAAGGCAATCATTTCACTGTCTTTATAAAGCCTGCTCAGGGCAAGCAAAATTGCTAAAAACAGGGTTAAAGGAACAATTAGAGTCAAACTTTCAATATTTTTAAGAAATATAAGTATAAAAAGGAAGTCTAATGCAATTTTGCCCTCAGTAACTAACGACAATGCTCTTAAAAACTGAGTACTCAAAATAATAAGAAACAAGACGATAAAAACACCGCTGAAAGTTCTCAATACTTCTTTAATTATATAATCTCTAATAATCAAATGTATTGCCTTTTACAATTAGAAGCCATTTTAAGGTAATATTCTCTAAATTAAATGGTACATTTTACTGGATTTGTTTATTATTTTAGCTAAACTACTTAATATAACAATATTAATAGAATAACCGAGACATTGTAAACTATTTCTATGTCATGAATTTAATTATACATTTTACGGCAAGTTAGCTTAATGGACAATGAACCACAAGTTAAATTGAACATTATTAGTATAACATTAATTATAGTTTCATCGTTATGGAGTCGATATGGAATTTAGTGTAAAAAGCGGTAGTCCTGAGAAACAGAGAACAGCCTGTGTTGTTGTCGGAGTTTATGAGCCCAGACGATTAACCCCTTCAGCACAAAGACTTGATGACTTGACCGATGGTTATATATCCAGTCTTATCCGCCGTGGTGATTTAGAAGGCAAAGCAGGACAAACACTCTTATTACACAACATTAATAACACGCTTTGTGATCGAATATTACTCGTCGGCTGTGGTCGTGAACGTGATTTAAGTTTCACACAATACCGAAAAATCATTTCTCACGCGGTCAGCACATTAAATGATACCGGTTCAATGGAAGCTGTTTTTTACCTCACTGAATTACCGGTTAAAGGTTGTGACAGCTCACAACGAATTCGTCATGCTATCGAAGCGGCCCAAAGCTCTCTTTATCGTTTTGACCAGTTAAAAAGTAAAAAAGATACTACTCGTCGTCCTTTGCGAAAGATTGTACTTACCGTTCCCAACAGGCGTGATCTGGCTGATGGTGAACAAGCTGTACGTGAAGGAATGGCAATCTCTCAGGGTATAAAGGTAGCCAAAGATCTGGGAAATATGCCGGGTAATATCTGTACTCCAGCCTACCTTGCTGATCGTGCTAAAACACTCACTAGAGTTTATTCTAACCTCAGCGTTGATATTCTTGATGAAGACCAGCTTGAAGAACTGGGTATGAATGCCTTTTTATCAGTTTCTAAAGGCAGTCGTCAACCGGCAAAAATGATTGTCATGAATTATCAAAACACTGCGCCATCAGCACCCCCTATATGCCTGGTTGGAAAAGGAGTCACATTTGACTCTGGTGGTATTTCACTAAAACCCGGCTCCGCCATGGACGAAATGAAATATGATATGTGTGGTGCGGCTAGTGTTATAGGCGCTGTAAATGCTATTGCTGAACTACAACTTGAGATTAATGTAATAGCCGTGATACCGGCCACTGAAAATCTCCCTGATGGTCTTGCCACTAAACCGGGTGATATTGTAACCAGTTATTCTGGTACAACAATTGAGATATTAAACACAGATGCTGAAGGCCGGCTCATTTTATGTGATGCCTTAAGTTATTGTGAGCAATTTAATCCATCCGTTGTTATTGATGTTGCAACATTGACCGGTGCCTGTGTTGTTGCTTTAGGTAAGCATGCAGCAGGTCTATTCAGTAACCACAGCCCATTAGCGCATGATCTGAATAATGCCGGTAAATCAACCGGTGATCGAGTTTGGGAAATGCCCTTATGGGAAGAATACCAGGAACAATTAAAAAGTAACTTTGCCGATCTTGCTAACATAGGCGGTAAAGAAGCAGGTTCTGTCACTGCTGCAACCTTTTTATCTGCTTTTTGCAAAAAGTACCATTGGGCACATCTTGATATCGCTGGAGTAGCCTGGGAATCAGGCAAACAAAAAGGCTCAACAGGCCGCCCGGTATCTTTATTAACCCAATATGTTATCGATCAAGCTGACAATTCTTAACCATTAGCCAATTCATACATGCAAATTGATTTTTATATTTTAGGCGATAATTCACATAGAGACATTAACCAAATGGTGTGTCAGCTGTGTGAAAAAGCGATTGCTCAAGACATGAATGTGTTGATTTACACAAAATCAATTGAACAGGCACATCAATTGGATGAGTTACTATGGACGTTCAAGGCTGACAGTTTTTTTGCGCATAAAAATGAGCTCAATGAAATTAAACCTGATAGTACCTTCCCCTATCCTATTATTATCAGTTCAGATATTAAAGATGAAACAATACCTGCAAGTCATCAGTTTTTAGTTAACTTAAGCAATGAACCGCCTGCTTATTTCCAGCACTTCAAACGAATTGCGGAAATGGTTGGCAAAAATCCTGATGATAAAGAAGTTGCCCGAAAGCGCTATCGATTATATCGTGATAAGGGTTATACTCTCAATAAATATACTCTCTAAGTGCGGCATGTGGGACAAATTTTCCCCGACACCCTTAATCCTAGAAAAATCAGTTGGCATCTACTGCAACAGCCTTATGCACTGAATCTTAAGGGCTTTCCAGAATATTTTAACTTCACCCGTAGGGCGACTACGAATAAAGTCAAAATAACCTGTAAAACCCTTAATCTCCAGCACCTAAGACTGTTTCGCTACGATGCCAACTGATTATTCTAGGTTAATAAAAATTGGTATTAAGCGATAGTGAACAATAAAGATAATAAATTCAGCTCTGCAATGGGTGATCTTAAGGGCTTGTTGAATCAAGAAGGTATCAACTTAAATTCTGATATTGAT
>WTAX01000545.1 GCA_013139395.1 Gammaproteobacteria bacterium
TTCTTTTTTTGGGCACAGACAATTCTGGTAATAATGTCATTCCCATTCCTTCACTCACCATATGACGTAATGTTTCCAGACTCGTTGCCCGAAAAGTATTATTCTCTGTGGCACCGGCGCTAAAACAAACATCCAGAGCCTGGCCTCGTAAGCAATGTCCTTCTTCCAGTAATAACATTTCCTTTTCATTCAGATCCAAAAGCTGAATAATACTTTTCTTACTCAGTGCGTCATGACTTGGAGCTGCTAACCAGAATGCTTCCTGAAACAGGTCTATTTCTGAAAACTCATCAGTATCAACAGGTAGTGCAAGGATCAATAGATCCAAATCGGCATTTCTCAGTTTATCCAGTAGCACCGCTGTCAAATGCTCATGCAGCCAAAGCTTTAATCGGGGAAATTTTTGTTTTAGTTCAGGGATAATTTCTGGTAATAAATAGGGGGCAACAGTCGGAATCAGGCCCACTTTTAATTCACCCACCATCGGATCATCAAAACTCTGAGCAATCTCTTTGACGACTTTTACTTCTTTCAATACGTTCCTGGCTTGTTGTGCCACAGCCAGTCCTACATCAGTCATAGAGACATGCCGGGTATTGCGATCAATCAGCATAACACCCAATTCTTTTTCCAGTTTTTTTAATTGGCCACTCAGTGTCGGCTGGCTGACAAAACAGCGCTCTGCCGCTCGATTAAAATGACGTTCTTCATCGACAGCGACCAGATATTCCAGTTCTCGAAGGTTCATTTTTCTACTCTCTCAATTAGTTTTAATATTAATTATATAGCTGATATCTATTATTATCATAAAACAAATCGATTTAAACTATTTATTACTTAATTTAACCTAAATAAATTGCAGTTGCTTGAGTCAATAGATAAGGATATTGAAAACAGCTTTGTTGTCACTGATAAAATTGGGATTGGATATAAAAAAGAAAAGCAATATAAAAAGCTCTGGTGGCTTTTTGAAAACACGATAGGATAAGTATTTCGAAGTATTATTGGGCGATTGATTTAGTTAACGATCATGCCCGACTATGATTATCGGGCCTGATGTATGGTTTACTTCACTGTTTTAAAGCACTTTTTTTAACTTCTTTTTTAAACCATGGACACCCAGATTAATGTCACTAGTGTGATCAAAGAAATCAGACCAATTGCCGCTGCAGTACAATTGACGCAAATTTTTCCTAATATATTCACAACAAATCCCCTCTTAAAATTAATTTATAAAAGCTCTACAAAAATAAACTGAATGCTAAATTTCAGTTTTAAGGATCTTAACAGAACATATCACTTATAAACAATAGGGTATTTACTATATTTTTGAATTATTTTCAATAAACAGTTTATTCTAATATATTGATTTTATTATAAATTTAAGTAATAAAAAGCTAAACAATTCATAAGCTGCATCACTTAAGCAGGTGCTATTATATTTTAGTTAACAGCGTTTACTTATCAATAATAGAATTCCACATCAGTCGGGAAGACATTTCAAAATGCTCTTCCAATTCATAGGTTTTTGGTCTGATTAATTGCTTAGTTAAGTTAAGTGTTGAAGCACCTGGCACTGCATAAAACTCTTCTAATTTTGCCAGACAGGCTGTTTTGAGTTGTTCTTCTGAAGTAATTTCACTTATCAGACTCAATTCTTTTGCTTCATCTGCCAAAATTGTTTTGCCCCCCATAAGGATCTCCAGCGTCTTAGTCGCACCCAGCTGATGCTTCATAAAGAAGGACACTGCACCCGCAGGCACGACACCCAGTTCCAGAGCGGGGAATTCAATACTTAAATCATCTGTTGCAAAACGATAATCACAAGCTAATAAATAACCAAAAGAATCAATAGCGACCTGTCCATGAATACCGACAACACTGGGTTTAGAAAACTCATTGATAGCCAGAGTTAAACGCTTTACAGAATTACCATAGCGGGTCACACCCATTTCTTTTTGGACATAGCCTGATTTATCTTGAATTGACTTGATAAACTCCTGTGTCATTGCAACCCGCTCATACTCAGCAGCATGCAGGGTCAATAGACCTTTAATATTATGATCAACTTCTATAGCATTCAAACACTCTAATAATTCATGCATTTTGGATGCATACATCGCCATTATGAAAGATTCTGATTTAAAAGAAATAACCGCCGTTTGTCCTTCATAGGTACAGGAAAATATATCACTATCGTAATTACTATAATCATTCATAATTCAGACCCACTTTTTTTATTATTGCTTATAGTGCATTGGTTAATATCACTTACGCTTCCTGCATAAGGACAAGTTGAATTAGCTTATTTTGACCCAGGCACAGGAAATTCACAAGTTCAAACAGGCTAAGAGTTGGATTTATTTCTCTAAGGCATGCAAAAAAAACAATGCCTGAGGTTTTATGAGGTTTAACTCAGAGCAAAGCCTGTCTTATTAAAGAAAGTGGGCCCGACAGGCCCACCTTTAGTACTCATTCTAATGACCCGTTTTTACCAGGCTGTTTTTTCAATTTCCAGATACATACTATTAATATGTTTACCAAAATTAGTATCAAAACCATGCCATGACTGATA
>WTAX01000453.1 GCA_013139395.1 Gammaproteobacteria bacterium
CAGCTTCTTCATCTTTATTATTTCTATTAGCTTTGTTGTTAACCTTCAGGCCGCACCAAAAGTGATCCCCAAAGCACCTGAAATTGCAGCAAAGTCTTATATCCTGGTTGACTTCAATAGCAACAAAATCATTGCCAAAAACAATGCAGATATGCCCGTTGCACCCGCCAGCATTACTAAGGTTATGACTGCATATGTTGTTTTTTCTGAACTGGAAGAAGGCAATATTCAACTTGATGAGCTGGTGACTGTCAGCAAGAAAGCCTGGAAGACTCCCGGTTCCAGAATGTTTATTAAGGTTAACTCCAAAGTTTCTGTGGAAGATCTTTTACAAGGTATGATCATTCAATCAGGAAATGATGCCAGTGTTGCTTTAGCTGAGCATATTGCCGGTAGTGAAGATACCTTTGCCGCACTAATGAACCAACATGCTCAAGAGCTTGGCATGAACAATAGTAATTTTCTCAATAGCACCGGATTACCTGATCCAAAGCATAAAACCAGTGCCACTGATCTGGCGATACTGGCAAATGCCCTGATTAAACGTTTTCCTCAGTATTACAAATGGTACTCCATTAAAGAATTTACCTATAATAATATTAAACAGCCTAATAGAAATTCATTATTATGGCGAGACAAAAGCGTCGATGGTATGAAAACCGGTCATACAGAAGATGCGGGTTATTGTCTGCTGTCTTCTGCGAAACGAAATAATATGCGCCTTATCTCCGTTGTTTTGGGCACCAAAAGCACCAATGCACGCGCACAGGAATCACAAAAACTATTAAACTTCGGCTTTCGTTTCTATGAATCACACATTATTTATCCCGTCGGTAAAACGCTGAAAAATGTCCGTATTTATAAAGGCAGTGAAGAGCAGCTGAAAGTGGGTGTCGCCAAAGATCTGGCTGTGACCATTCCCCGTGGACAATATAAAAACTTAAAACCATCAATTAACATCAATACACCATTGGTTGCACCGGTGACCAAAGGACAGGAACTGGGTAAAGTTGAAATCAGACTCAATAACAAACTGCTTACCAGTTCACCATTGGTCGCTCTGAAAACAATCAATGAAGGCAGTCTCTGGCAGCAAGCTAAAGACAGTGCTTTAATGATGTTGGAATAATAACTATCGAAAAAGATCTTAAGCACTTATCAGGCCAGACATTGAAAAAGCCATTTTCCAGCTCGACTCTAGAATCGACGAAAAAATCCAGTCAGGATGAACCTGTTGTTTATCTCAATGGTGAATATCTGGCATTAAGTAATGCTCATATTTCTGTACTCGATCGCGGTTTTACCTTTGGTGATGGAGTCTATGAAGTGATTCCAGCCTATGACAAAAATCTGTTTCGCCTGCAGCATCATCTGCAGCGACTCGATGATAGTCTGGCAGCAATTAAGATAAAAAACCCTCTGACAGCAAAACAATGGCAGCAATCAATAGAGCAACTTATTCAAAACAACCCTTATGACGACCAATCAGTCTATCTACAAGTCACTCGTGGTATTGCCCCTCGTGATCACCGTTTTCCCCACAATGAGAATCCTACGGTATTCATGATGACATCACCGCAGAAGAAACCATCTTCTGAAATTAGCATCACAGGAATTAGTGCGATTACCCTGAATGATAACCGCTGGAAAAATTGTCACATCAAATCAATTTCTTTATTAGCCAATGTACTATTGTATCAGGAAGCCCTTGATAAGGGTGCCAAAGAAGCCATATTACTTAGGGATGGCTATGCGACTGAAGGCGCTGCCAGTAATTTATTCATCGTTCAGAACAACTGCATGATAACGCCGCCTAAAGGACCGCTATTACTGCCTGGTATCACCCGTGATCTGATCGTTGAAATCGCAAAGCAGCAAAGTTTCTGTCTCAAAGAACAAAACATTAGTGAAGCAGAACTGCTTAATGCACAGGAAATCTGGGTGACCAGTTCAACAAAAGAAATTGCCCCCGTGACAAAACTGAATGATAAAATTATTGGTAGCGGCAAACCAGGACCGCACTGGAATAAAATGATGCAGGCTTACCAAAGTTATAAACAAGGGCTGCGTTGCAACACTAGGAGCCTGTCCGAGAATAGAAGTCGTAGCGAGGGAAAGCTGTTTTGAGTCAGATTTTTCTATCATTTGAAGCCAATAGTTGTTCTATTCTCTTAAATAAAAAGAATGAAAATGATAGGAAAATATGGCCAAAATCAGCTTTTCCGCAGTAGGCTTTCTATTCTCGGACAGGCTCCTAGCTGTTAACATTGAGTCAGCCCATGATCCTAAGAGAAATATAAGTCAAATGAGCGATAAACCAACCATCCCGGCAGCACAAAGTATTGATGATGAGCAGTTAATGCATTTTCCCTGTGACTTTGCTCTAAAAGTCATGGGAACAAATATTAATAATTATCCGGACTATGTGTTATCTGTCTGCCAGAAACATGTTGAAGGTGTGACTGAAAGCTGTGTGCATACCCGCCCCAGCCGTAATGGCAAATACATTGCTGTGACCGTGCAACTGGTTGCAACCAGCCGTCAGCAACTGGATGATCTTTATATTGAATTGAATAAACATGAACAGACAAAAATGGCACTTTAGGACTCATCAGCAATTGGATATTTCCTTTGTCCCAATCTGATACACTGCTGGTAAGAACATTAGGCCTGCAAGCTTATACACCTGTCTGGCAGGCTATGCAGTCCTTCACTGAACAGAGAACACACGACACACCTGATGAAATCTGGTTACTTGAACATGAGCCGGTATTTACTTTAGGAAGGAACGGTAAAAAAGAACACATTTTAAACGCTGCTGATATTCCTGTTATTGATATTGACCGTGGCGGTCAGGTGACCTATCACGGTCCTGGACAACTCATCATTTATCTTATGATTGATATTAAGCGCCGCGCTCTTGGCGTGCGTAAGCTGGTCACCTTGATAGAGCAGAGTATTATTAACACTCTCGAAGAGTATCAACTCCAGGCCTATGCAAAAAAAGAAGCACCGGGTGTGTATATTGACGAGGCCAAAATTGCAGCTTTAGGTTTGCGTATAAAAAAAGGCTGTAGTTTTCATGGTTTGAGCCTCAATGTGGCAATGAACTTAGAGCCTTTTAAACAAATTAATCCCTGTGGGTATAAAAATCTTGAAGTCGTTCAGCTTTGTGACTATATTGAAGGAATTCAGCTATCTCAGGTGCAGCAAAAACTGACTTGCCATTTATCAAAAAATATTGCTTATGGTAAAGTCATATGGGAAGAAGGGCTTTAAGGAGAGGAAAGGAAAGTAACGTATTATGTCTGATAATATCATTATAAGAAAAGCGAATGAGAGTGATCTGGAAGAAATTTTAGCACTTATTAATGCGCCCGAAGCCGACAATGGCACGCTAATGGAATTACGCGATGCAAATACTATCTATCAGACTATTTTAAATGATTCCAATTACTTTCAGATAATTGCCAGCTCGGAACAGGGTATTGTCGGCATAGTGACCTTAGTCATCATTGTACAAATGACCCATGAAGGTTCGACCACAGCACTCATTAGCGATCTGATTGTGTCAGAAAAATTACTAAGCCAGAAACTCCAGGCAACTGTCACCATTGATTTATTACAATATGCTTCCAATCTGGCTCATGAATACGGTTGCTATAAGAGCATGATTCAAAATGATTATCAGTCAGAGTTGACAGAAGGAGCCTGTGAGGCATTAGGCTTTGAGAAAAGTAACCATTCATTCTTAACATTTTAAGAACAAATGGCTTAGTTTTATATTAATAAGCTAAATGATTAACACTGTCAATTTAACGCGTATTTTTTCATTCTATAAAGTAGAGTATCGCGAGTCAGCCCCAAAAGACGAGCGGCCCGACTTTGATTTCCAGATGTTTTATCTAAAGCCTGTCTGATTAATTCAATTTCAACTTTTTCTAATGACAAACCCGCATCAGGTAATGAAACCAGATTATCTTGCGGCGCTCTTTGAGCATTTTTAATTTCAGCAGGAAGATTTTCAGCTTCAATTGTTTTACCCGCCAGTAAAATACTCATTCTTTCACATAAATTGCGTAATTCACGTACGTTACCAGGCCAGGAATAAGCCTTAAGGCATTTTATTGCACTTTTACTATAAACCGTTGGTTCTACATTGTATTGCTGAGCCAAAGATTGAGTAAAATGATTGAGTAAAAGTTGTAGATCACCTGTACGCTCACGCAGTGGTGGAATTTCCAGGGGTACGATATGCAGACGATAGAACAAATCTTCACGGAAATTACCTTTTTGAATTTCACTGCGAAGATCACGGTTAGTTGCGGCAATCACACGTACATCCACTTTTTCTGTTGCTGTTGAGCCAACTTTCTGGCACTCAGATGATTCTAAAAAGCGCAGTAACTTAGCTTGTACAGAAAGAGGCAGCTCACCAATTTCATCTAAAAACAAGGTGCCTTTATCGGCGGATTGAATATAACCATCCTGATTGGCAATCGCTCCGGTAAAAGAACCTTTAATATGCCCGAATAACATGGATTCTGCGAGATTTTCAGGAATAGCGGCACAATTGACTGACACCAGCTTTTGTGAGCTTCGTTTACTGCCATTGTGAATGACTTTGGCAAATATTTCTTTACCACTGCCGCTTTCACCCTGAACTAAGACAGTCACATCAGAAGCTGCCGTGATCTTTGCCGCCCAGACAACACCATTTAGCTCTGGTGATTCGCCAATCAGACTATTTTCAAAGTTTTCTTGTGTCTTTTCTTGTGTCATAGTATTACTCAAATATCTTTTAGTTATGTGTTCTTTTCGTATTTTTTTCGTGTTCTTTATACTAGTGCCAATTTATCTATTACTAACGAATATTAGCAGAATTTCAGATTAATTAGAAATGATAAAGATCAAGGCACTGGCAATTCGATAGTTAATAAACAAAAGCTTTACTAAAAATACAATCGACAGGCTTTGGGAATCAATGCTAAAATGACTGTTTTGAAATCATCTATAGTACAGAAAATGGACAAACGGACAACATCTCAAAGATCATGTTGGACACTGGCAAAAATATTCCATATGGACAAAAGAATAACAAAAAGGGCAAGGCACTGAACAATCCCAATGATAAAATGAATAGAACGTTACGCCATGCCGTGCAAAAAATATTTTCACGCAGCGCAACCAGCTCAATGCTATTCACATTCTCCACACTCATTTTTTCACAATCAGCTCTGGCAGAGATTTATCAGTCCAATGGCTGGCAATGTCAGTCTATGGAAGGCGGTAAGTGGAATTGTGCTGTTGCCGATGGCCCTCTTGCACCACAACCGGGTACGGAAAATAATCTCAGCAAGATCCCTTATCCCGCAGCAGCAGTTGTTGCCGTTAAGCCATCATTCCCGGAGGCTGATTTTTCTGTGCCGGAAACAAGGCCGACTGGCGGCAGGGCCGTTATTAAGCCGTTAATTAAATCCAGCAAACCGGTGCTTGCTGACAGCTGGTCAAGCTGTGCTGTACAACCGCTGGAAGAATATGACCGCAGTGCCATGGCGGCACAGGCAGATGAAACCACTAATATCGAAGCAGATGATGCACAATCGCCCGATACTAATCTGATTAATTTTAGTGGTAATGTCGTCATTACCAAAAACATTCAAAAATTAACCTCCGATAAGGCCTCTTATAACAAAGCATCCAGTACTTTCAATGCCGAAGGAAATGTTGTTATTACTGAGCCTAATATGATACTCAAAGGTGATAGTGCCCGTTATCAGACAGATGAACGCAAAGGTCGGATCGATAATGCCACTTATGAGCTGCCTGCTCGCCCGGCTCAGGGTGTTGCCGATAATATCCGTTTTAAACCCGGCAAGATCGATCTGGAAAACCCCACCTATTCAACCTGCCCGGCCATTGATCAGGACTGGGTACTCAGTGCCGGTGACATGGAACTGCACACTGACGAAGGCTATGGTGAAGCCACACATGCGGTCATGAGATTTAAGGGCTTTCCTATCGCCTACACCCCTTATATTACATTTCCACTGAATGATGAACGCAGAAGTGGTTTCCTGATGCCCAATATCGGCTTTTCAGATACCAATGGCTTTGAACTAGCTACCCCTTATTACTTCAATATTGCCCCTGATCAAGATGCCACTCTAACACCACAGATTTTATCCGATAGAGGTTTAATGCTGGGTGGTGAATACCGTTATTTAAGTGAGAATCATTCCGGTGAAGTTTATGCCGAATGGCTCAATGACAGCAGCTACGATGATAAGCGTGATGCTACCGATGTACTCTTTCGTGAAGGTGGTAATACAAACCCTATTAATTCCAGTAACGAACAAAAGCCAAATGAAATTTCCAAAAATCGTGGCGCTTTCAGCCTACAGCAGCGTGCTAACTGGAAAAATGGCTGGTCAGGCAATGTAGACTACAACTATGTCAGCGATAATTACTATCTGGATGATTTTGC
>WTAX01000408.1 GCA_013139395.1 Gammaproteobacteria bacterium
CTGCAATCACCACTAAGCGGAAGTTATAATAATATTTTCTGAATCTTATCTATTACAAGCAGGTCTATACCCGCTTAATGCTCATTGCAGACTGTCAAGAACATTCATTTGACAGTCTTCTAAAGTGACTTTGCAGTCATCAGCCTACCCGCCTGATTAGATAAAAATTAATTAGTTTAAGGTACTTTTTAAATAGCTATCCCTCTAATTATGCATTAGTTCAATGTGTAACCTTTTGCTAGATTCACTGTCTAGATTATATATTGTATAAGTATTTACCATTACTTGATCAGGGTCATCCTAATTTAGACCCCATAGTGTTATCGTTCAAATAGAGTATTTTAATTCACGCGTCTAGCAACCATGGAGGGTATGTTGTGTTTCACACAAATGCTAAGTGTCTTCAATCACTACGAAGATAGTTTTTGATGGCCTGTGTTAATATAATTACTAATAGTTGGTCTAATGCAAAGAAAAGATTAAATGCAAATAATGAAACCGAAGGAGACTGTAATGAAACAGTGTAAATTTACGCAGTGGCTAGTTTTACTAGTGGTTTTCACACTATCATCTGCGTCTATTGCAGGTATGTATCCACAAGTATTGATGGACCAAGTCGTCGCCGCTAAAAAAGCGACGCCAGTTGTGAGCCTTGATCAGTTCAAGGCAGCTATCGACGACCCAGCAATCTGGATAGTTGATGTACGCGAACCTAGTGAATATATAGCCGGACATGTACGTAATGCTATTAATGTTCCCAGAGTTGTCATTGAGTTCAAGATATGGAAAAGAGTCGGCTATCCCGGCAAGACCAACATGGATCAGAAAATGTACCTCTACTGCAAATCAGGCGGTCGCTGCGCCTTGGCTGTAAAGGCACTTCGCGACTTGGGATTTACAGAAGCGTATCGTACCGAGCTGAAAGTTAAGGAATGGGTTAACGCGGGTAACGCTCTCGTTAAATAAAAATCAGACAAGTAAACTTCGTTGTTGTCTGAAAGTTAATTAAGTACGGCTCTTTCGGGAGCCGTTTTTGTTTGTACTGAACTTCTACTTTTGGCCGAAAGCTGACGATTCAAATCTTGTGTTTATTCAACACGAATTTACCTAAATTGAAAGTTTTTGGATCTTCCTCGTATGTCCGTTATTGCTGATGACTTGCCGATTCGAGAAGTGAAATGAACGTCTGTTATCTGGTTGAAAGCACCCATTTTTCAATAGGTGCTCAATCCTCTTAAATTAATCAGACTTCAGTCTGTTCAGCCATTTCAAGAGCATCATCAACCTCGATACCCAGATAACGAACAGTGCTTTCTAACTTAGAATGTCCAAGAAGTATTTGAACTGCTCTTAGGTTTCTTGTTCTGCGATAAATTAAAGATGCTTTCGTTCGACGTAGTGAGTGTGTACCATAATCATAAGAGTTTAGACCTATTTCTGAAACCCATCCTTTTACAATCCTTGCATACTGACGAGTTGAAAGATGTTGCGAATCTTTAATTCGGCTTTTAAATAAAAAGTCATTCCTATTCAACTTAGCAAATTCAATCCAATTTGAAACAGCTTCACGAGTTTCTTGTGTGATTTCAAATTGAACCGGATTATGTGTTTTTTGCTGAATGACTATGGCTCGTTTAGCTATTTGTAAACCGTGAGCAATATCAGAGACTCGAAGCTTCACTAAATCGCAGCCTCGTAGTTTACTATCAAGAGCCATATTGAACAGTGCCAAATCACGAATGCGGTTTGAAATCTGAAGCCGAACACGAATGGCCCATATTTCTTTTATTTTGAGTGCTGGTTTCTGACCAACCAGCTTACCTTTGTTCCAGGGAATATGATTTTGAGATGTGTTTTTTATAATATCCATAACTGATCCTCCATTGGTTGGTAGTAATCGAATTATGGTTAATAATTTATAATGATTGAAGTCGATAATAAACTACCAGTCGAACACAGCTTCTTGAAGGTCTCTTCAATGCTCTAAGCTGCCATTCACGGAAAGAATAAATAGGTTAATCATCTGTCTCAACTTCAGCAAAACCGGTCATTCATGGGTAATTAAAAAATTATCAATTTTTGTATTTTTATGTGAAATTTGAAAATATTGAAATAGTAATATTAGTGAGAGCAGACATTATAAAATAGAAGAAACTGAACCAGTTTTTGTTTTTCTATAATCTCCATTCGGTCTCTGACTGGCTATAGTATGACGTTGAAGCATTTGAGAAACTGAACATTTCAAAAAGCCTCAATAAATCCAATGAGGCTTTTTTGTTTTATAGTGTTATCTACTTATGGATATCGTTACCATCTGTAGATTAGTCTAAGATTGGCAGATAATATATGTTAAGTGTGAGACTGCGACTCTACATTCAGTCTACTGTAGTTAGTTAAATAAACCTCAACAGCACTATTTTCGCTAAATACAACCAGGGGATTGAATTACCGACTAAAAATTAGAATGGCAGTAGTGGGAAAATTTTACTAAGTCTAGATAATATCGTAGCTTTGGAATTAGGGGTGACAGGCCACCGCAGTAATTTGGTAGCCCGCATCGCTTAATGTCCTAGTGCATTGGTTTCAGTTTTCTTTGATTTCTTCGCCGCTCTCTTTTCCTTTGCGGTTAAAAGAGGTTTCTTTTTAACATTTTTTTTATTGTCTTTTCCTTTACTCATTATATTTACCTATAGTCATAAATGCATTAACCTAAAGTCAGCTTGAACTAACCTGAGGACAGTTTCTATGTATTGACATCAATGTAATCTGTGATGTCGATTCGTAGAAATATCAGTATGGCCCTAATGAAGAATAACTGAAAGAGATTATTGTAATTAGGTTAAAAAGCACATAACGAACAAGGATATATTGTGGTTCGTTCCTCACACAATCTATCCTTGTTCGTTATGTACTGCAGCTTAAAGAGGAACAACTTTATTTGCACAAGGGCCTTTTTGACCTTGGCCAACTTCGAACTCCACTGCTTGACCGTCATTTAGTGTTGCATGAGCGCCCCCACTTTGAATTTCAGAATGATGTACGAAAAGGTCTTTGCTTCCATCTTCTGGGGTGATAAAACCAAAACCTTTTCCAGCGTCGAACCACTTTACTGTACCTTTACTCATATTTATCTATTTCCTATCTTGATTTAAATATCGATGGTGATTATTAACTATATTCTTAACAACTATTAATATAGGTAAAATTTGAATTATCTTGTTTCACATAAAAAGTTGTTGACTTGTTTCCGTTTAATTATGCATCTTTTTCATTTTTTACTCAAGAATCAAGTTAACTGTGAATTAACACAGCTGACCTAAAGCCGAAAATTAGAATTCTCTTATATGTGTCGCTAAGGGCGTTTAGCGGCGATTTCGAGTATCAGAGAATTTATGGATTACAATCTGAAAATCAAAGATAGATCAGTCCTTAACTCCGTCGCTTTTTGTACAAAGCACCAATTTTGAGTGTTTTTCAAAGTTGAGAGTAAGTTAAAAAAGCAGCCATTCCAAAATCGATAAAATAATAAAATTTAGAATCTTTAAAATGGTCACTAATACCAAAACCCTGCCATTTCAGTTATTACTGATAAAACAGACAACTGCTGCCATATACCTGCCATTCATAAATTTCCATTAAAAAAGAAATATCAGAAAATTTTATAATCAAATTAAAGAACAAAAATTGTTAGGTTCTCAGCATAAGCGATGGACAAAGCCTATGGACTTTATAGGAAAAAG
>WTAX01000136.1 GCA_013139395.1 Gammaproteobacteria bacterium
AATTCGTCATGGACAATACAGGAACCTTGCCAGAGCAGCATGTCAGCATTGGTGACACTTTGAATGTATTTCCCCAGATGGCGATCCGGTGCCCAGAGGATTTTTTTACCTTCACTTGCCAGATGCTTGACGACTTTTGTGGCAATTCCTGATGTCACCACCCAATCTGCTCTTGCTTTGACTTGTGCGCTGGTATTGGCATAAACCACCACCGTGCGATCAGGATGTTCATCACAAAAGGGGATAAAGTCTTCAGGAGTACAGCCCAGATCAAGGGAACAAGTGGCTTTAAGATCAGGCATTACTACGGTTTTTTCGGGGGAAAGGATCTTGGCTGTTTCACCCATAAAACGAACACCGGCAACAATAATTTTATCTGCTGGACTTTCTTTGCCGAAACGCGCCATTTCTAATGAGTCAGCCACACAGCCGCCGCTTTCATCAGCTAATTGCTGTAAAATTGGATCAGTATAATAATGGGCGACTAACACAGCATTTTGTTCGACCAGTAATTGCTTAATGCGTTGCATAAGCTTGTTTTGCTGTTGCTCATTTATCTGTGGTTTGTTATGTTCAACATCATGTGTTGTAGGGACGGTATCTTCCCAATCTACGCTGGCGTATGTACTATTCATAGGATTTTATATGGCTAATCTTTATCAAAACTGGATTTTACATTATCCATTGAATTTGTATTTGAGTCCAGAATTTTATAATGAGCATGAATTCACTAATGTTGATTAAAATGCATTTAAGCTAAAGAGTAATAAGTGAAAAAATCTATTCAACTACAATTATCAAACAAAGCTTTTGATAACTTAAAGAAACTGAGTAAACAATTGGGTATTAGTTGCGATGAATTTGCGACACTTTGTTTTGAATATGTTGATATTAAACATCGGGGAATTGCTGATGCCGCTAAGAAAATCACGGATAAAAATAAAAAAGAAGCTCTCGATAAAAAGGATTTAAGCCAACATTTGCAGCAGTTATCGGCTGAACAAATTGAATTGCTGTTAAATAAAGCGGCTCAAAAAAAGAAAAATTAGGATGTTCTATGGCTAAAATCTTATGTGTGGGCATTGCAACACTGGATATTGTTAATGAAGTAGCCAGTTATCCATCTGAAGATGATGAAATACGAATTTTAGCTCAGGATCAGCGACGCGGCGGTAATGCCGCCAATACTTCAGTTGTTTTAAGTCAATTAGGTCATCAGTGTTATTGGGCGGGTACTCTGGTTAATGAAATTGACTGTCAGATTATTCTGGATGATTTTGATCACTATCAAATCAATTATGAATATTGTCAGTTTTTAGCTCAGGGAAAAGTCCCCACTTCTTATATTATTTTAAACCAGAAAACCGGTTCACGAACCATTAGTCATTATCGTGACTTACCAGAATATAGTTTTGATGAATTTAAAAAAATTAATCTTGAATTATTTGACTGGCTGCACTTTGAAGGGCGAAATATTGAGCAGACTCTTAAAATGATGACTTATGCTAAGCAGCATTACCCGAAACTGGTAATTTCTCTTGAGCTTGAGAAACCAAGAGAAAATATAGAACACCTTATTGAACCAGCAGATATTATTATCTTTTCCAAACACTATGCCCAAACTCTGGGGTTTAATTCAGCACAAGATTTTTGCCATAATATGGGTAGAATGTATTCAAATAAAATTATTTTTTGTGCCTGGGGAAGTTCTGGCGCGGCGGCATTAGTCAGCCAAAAATATTATTGGCAAGATGCCATACCAGTTGAAGCAATAGATACTTTGGCTGCAGGTGATGTATTTAATGCCGGTATTATTGATCAGAAAATTAAACAGCAGACTATTAAGCAATGTCTCACAAATGCCTGCAGGCTAGCAGCACAAAAGTGTACGCATAAAGGAATTGTTTAAGAATTTTAATGTTTTTTAGGAATATTTGTTGATAGGGTGATAATTTTTCCAGAGCGCAGTACTTTGGCTGTGACTTTATCGCCCGGCTTGAGTGAAGCCAGTTTTGTTCTGATCTGTTTGAATGTTTCCGTCGTGTTTTCAATGGTTATTCCCAGCATTTCGATAATAATATCTCCTCCTAAAAGGATTTGTGTATTATATATTCGGGTGGGAACAGAGCCGCCTTGAATACCTATTTGAGAAGCGATTGAGTTATGTGCAACATGTTGTACCAGATAACCAGCAGGTTGGGGGACATTTAAAACTCTCGCCAGCTTGCTGATAATAATACCATCCAGGCCACTCCATACAGGTTTGTCTTCAAGCAACAGTTTTTTTGACATATTGGATGTCACGGCAAAGCCAAGTCCTTCGTTACCTCCGGAATGTGAAATAATATGGCTTACTATGGCAATGACTTCACCTTTATCATTGAACATCGGACCACCGGAATTGCCTTGATTAATGGCAGCATCAGTTTGTATCAGCTCAGTTTGAGCTAATTCTGAGTCAATTTCTCCGGGTTTATAACGGGCACTGATGATCCCCTTGCTCACGGTGTGACTGTAGCCATAAGGGGCACCAATAACAAAAATATCGTCTCCGATTAACGCCGTATCAGAATTACCCAGCGGCGCAACTTGTAAGTTTTTGGGTAAGTGATCGAGTTGTATTAAGGCCACATCAGCATGACTGACTGATGAAAGAACACGAGCGGGGATCAGAACACCATTTAAAAATTCAACATTAATAGAATCGGCAGAATGAACAAGATGGGAGGCAGTCATAATTTTACCATCATTGCTGATGATAACTCCTGAACCGACATTTTTTTTATTTAAGTTTTTATTACTATTTTGCTGTGCATTTAGTTTTTTATTTTCAATATGGATAACCACAACTGTAGGATTGACATGCTTAATAATATTATGCAGTGAATGGGCAAAACTAAGTGCGGGTATTAATAGCAGAATAAGAACTTTGAAAATCATTTGTTTATGGTTTCATCTAATAAAAAGCTAGTTTAACATATAATTATGGCTAAGAGATTTGCTATTTATTTAGTAACTATTCAGCGTGTATTTCTAAATTAAGGCTTGTTAAGCCCATGGTCACTTATTTTTCTGACTTTGAAAACTCGCTACGCTCAGACAATCAAAGTCAGAAAAATAAGCAACCATAGACTTTTTGTTAATAATACGCTTAATAGTTACTTTTTTTAAAGTACTGAGAAGGACTTTAATTGTTTTTAACCCGTTGTTTAAGTGCCCAGCTGACATGTTCTATAACTAATTCAGAAGGGTGCTGCTGCCTGAATTTTAAGGCTTTAATAATATCGTTTTCTTCTTTTATGGACAGTTCAGCGCTGTTTGCCAGACAATTGCCCAAAGCTACTGCAATGTTTCTTAACCAGGATTCATGGCCAATACGTCGAATAGCAGTGCCTTCTGTGTGACTTAAAAACTCAGACTCTGTCCAAAGAAAAAGAGTTAATAATTCCGGGCTGGCAAGATCACCACGCGCAAAATAATCCGTTTCTACGGTTTGTTGTGAAAAGCGATTCCAGGGGCAAAATAACTGGCAGTCGTCACAACCATAAATGCGGTTGCCCATTAAGGGGCGAAGCTCTTCTGGTATGGAATGGTGTGCTTCAATGGTCAGATAAGAGATGCATAATCGTGAATCGACCACATAGGGTTTGACTATAGCCTGTGTCGGGCAGGCGGTAATACATTTAGTACAACTGCCGCAATGATTGACTGCAGGGGCATCAATAGGTAATGGCAGATTGGTAAAAATTTCACCCAGAAAAAACCATGAACCGGTTTTTTCCTGTAATACATTGGAATGTTTACCAATCCAGCCGATACCTGCCTTTTCGGCTAGCGGTTTTTCTAATACTGGAGCGCTATCGGTAAATACCCGATAACCAAATGAACCTATTTTGTGTTCGAGTTTTTTTGCTAAGGTCTGCAGACGTTTTCGAACGACCTTGTGGTAATCTCTACCCAGACTATAGCGGGCAATATAGCCTTTTTGTTGTTGTTCTAATAAAGAAATTGCCCGTTCCGGATCTTCAGGGAAATAGTCCATACGCACAGAAATAATACTCATTGTGCCAGTTTCTAATTCAGCAGGACGAGTTCGCTTACTCCCATGGCGTGACATATAATCCATATCGCCATGCATTTTTTGAGCAATCCAGTCATTAAAGCGTTGTTCAGCAATGGTTAAGTCGGTATCGGTTATACCTACAGCTTGAAATCCCAGGTCTTTGCCCCATTGTTTAATTTCTTTAACAAGATCACAAAGTTCGGCCTGAGATAGTGTTTTATGGGTGTTATTTTCCTGGCTCATTCAATACAATACGTTTTTGGGTTAAATTAAATCAGTCATTATTTATGTCAGACAAGTATCATAACAGTATTTTAGATAATCACCTGCAAATTATAAATGAAGAGGCCATGACAGACTTAGGTGCTTGTCTGGCTAAATGGGTCAAATTAGGGACTATCATTTATTTGGATGGTGATCTGGGTGCAGGAAAAACAACGTTGGTCAGAGGGTTTTTGAGGGCCTTTGGTTATCATGGTGCAGTAAAAAGTCCGACTTTTACAGTTGTAGAACCTTATTCACTTGATAATAATATGTTTTATAATTACAATGAGTTAGAGGATGAAGTTAAACTGAAAGCTGATAATGGTCTCATGACTAAGTCAAGAAACGATTCCATAAAGGTTTATCACTTTGATCTTTATCGATTGGAAGATCCTGAAGAGCTGGAATATTTGGGAATTCGGGATTATTTAGATGGTCAGGCGATTGCCTTAATCGAATGGCCGGAAAAAGGCTATGGAGTGTTGCCTAAAGCGGATGTAATTATTAAAATAATTCATCAGAATCAGGGTAGAAAAATTAATTTATTGTCTCAATCAGAAAATGGGGCATTCATTGTTTCTAAATTAATAGCTAATAAAAACGAATGAAAACTATGATGCGATTTATTTTTGAACGTTTTATTTTAATAACATTTGCCTTATTTCTAAGTGTAGAAGCAGCAATGGCTGCAGTCGCCCAAATTAATGGTGTTCGCATGTGGGCATCACCTGAATCCACTCGGCTGGTAATTGACTTATCGAGTTCGGCAGGGCATCGTTTGAGCAGCTTATCTAATCCAGAACGTGTTGTTATTGATATTGATAATACCAGATTAAAATCACCTATCAGCAACTTAGATTTTAAGCAGGGCGCAATTTCTGATATCCGTAGTGCCAATAAAAAACAAAATAAAGTGCGTCTCGTTCTGGATCTAAAACATAAAACACATCCCAAAAGCTTTTTACTTAAACCTAATAAAAAATATGGATATCGCCTGGTTATTGATTTAGAAAAAGTATCCAATAGCTCTCGTTTTAGTTCACCTAAAATTGTAAAAAGTGTTAACTCTTCACAAAAACGTGATCTTATTGTTGCCATTGATGCTGGCCATGGTGGTGAAGATCCCGGTGCCAGAGGCCCAAGAGGCACTAAAGAAAAACATGTCGTTTTGGCAATTGCCCGCAAGCTAAGAGATATGGTGAATAGAAAACCAGGTATGAAAGCCGTTATGATCCGTAATGGTGATTATTATATTAGTTTGCGAGGACGTACCAAAAAAGCCCGTAAACTCAATGCTGATATTTTTATCTCTATTCATGCTGATGCGTTTAAAGATCCTAAAGCGCATGGTTCATCAGTCTTTATTCTCTCCTCAAGAGGCGCGACCAGTGAAGCAGCCAAATGGCTGGCAAAAAAGGAAAATGAAGCGGATTTAGTCGGCGGTGTAAGCCTTGATGATAAAGACGATATGCTGGTAAAAATGCTCCTGGATTTATCACAAACTGCAAGTATTGAAGCCAGTAATAGTGCTGCATCAAGAGTCTTAGCAGGTCTGTCAAGAATTGGTGATACCCATAAAAATCGCGTTGAACGGGCAGGCTTTGTGGTGTTAAAATCACCTGATATTCCTTCCTTGCTCATTGAAACCGGTTTTATTTCAAATCCTAAAGAAGAAAGATTGCTTAAAAATTCTTCCTATCAAAAGAAAGTGGCCAGTGCTATTTTAAGTGGTGTGGATGGTTATTTTAAACAATATCCTATTCCAGGAACGGTTTATGCTAAAGATGTCATTGTTAAAAAATTGAATCGAAATATTGTTTCATCTGCTATGAAAAGTAATAAACAAAAACATAGAGTTATTCGAGGTGACACATTATCTGCCATTTCAAAACGTTATCAAGTCAGTGTGTCAGCAATTAAAAAAGAAAACAAAATGAAAAATAACACACTTTATGTTGGTAAAACGATAAGCATTCCAAGCTCCTGAATTCTAAATTAAATGAGAAGTGTCAGGAATTTTTACATTTAATTTAGAATTCAGGAAATAGCCGTTATCAGTAAATCAATAAGCAATTCTCTCCCCCTGTTGAAGAAAAACATCATATAAATGAGTCAACTCGACCAAAAACGAATAGATATTTAGAACATTAATTCATTTGTAAAGAAAATGAATATTTACTGTACATATCAATGTCTGAAATCACACCTTTAATCTCATTTGTCTACAATAATTCGCTTGCTGTATGTAAAGCAAATATGGACTTTTTGGGTAATATCGTGGAGATAGACGGATTATTTGTCAGTTTATTTTACATGTTTTATATTAACGAAAATATTATGTGCGCTAACTTATTGTAATCACGTGTTAAATTATAATTGGCATGAATTTAGCTGATCTATTAATTATAAGTGTTAATTATAAGTGATTTATTATGAAAACATTGTTTTCTTTATTAACTAATGCTTTTTTACTGTTTGTCATGCCGCTTCGACTCTTATCTCAAGCGACACATCTATAGCCCTGACGGGTATATGTTTGTCTCATTAAGGGCGATAGAAGTGAATCCGATAATGTCACTTTTCAGTAAAATCATTAGTGCGGTAAGAAGAAATATATGAATTTTAGCGGTGAAAAAACACAAATCGTTTCAGGCGGCATGTATGTGTCATTTCTGGTCTTATTTACTTTAATCTTATCTCCTGCTGTTGCTGCACTGAATGTTCAATTTGCTGAACAGTCTATGTTATTGTCAGAAACAACATCAATAATGCTTCAAAAACCATCTCAAGTTGCCAATGAACCCGTTTACTCAAAAGACGATGTGATTGTCAAAAGCGAAGATAAATCCGATATTTTTGCAAAAACAAGTGGATTTATTGCGTCAAATCAAAAGCTTGCGGTACAAATCAATATTGAGCAATCAGAAATAAATCGTCAGAACAATCAACCGAAACAACAAAAAATTGATATCAATTCATTAGATTATTTTATTCAAATACAGATTAAATTCTTCTATAAGAAAACACTACAGGATATTGCAGAAGCCATTAATTGGTTTCAGTATAATTTAAAATTGTCATCTTTTGCTGGCAACATAACAAATCAATTAACCCGTTCTCCAATAGCAAGTGTTTTACTTGGCCTATTGTGTTTCTTTATTTTCCTGGTCTGGTTATTTAGACGGCAAGAGACTGACTTTATAGAGATCAAAACCTCTAAATTCAATACTGAAAGTACGGCATTTACTGAAGGGATGCATGCAAAGGTTTCAAATGAAGCATTAACTGACAAATATTATTCAAATACTGATAATACTTTATGTGATGTGTTGTCCTGGGTGTTAGAGCAGGATGATGAGGAAACAGATGTTTTCTCTGGAAATATCATTGCAGATCAAGTCGATATTAATAAATTTATAAGTCCAGACAAGAAAAAAGCTAAACAAAAAAGAAAAAACGTGTTAGAAGCTGCATTTGAAAAAGAGATATTTTCAAATACTATTGGTTTTATTCAAGAAAAAGAGCCGCTAATAAAAATTAATAACCCAACAGAAACTTTTGTACTTAATTCAGTCGATGAAATCAGATTTGTTAATGAAGAAACTCGTAATTTAAAAATTGATGCATTTATAAATATGACTCATGCAGAAAAATTAACCGATAAAATGTTGTCTCATGATGTTGATATAATTAAGAACAATGAAAAATTTGATGTTTTTATCGAGGAATTTGAAGATATCCTGTCAAACCTGACAAATGATATAACGGCAATTAATAATGCGCCTGATGATCTGGAAAATTTACTTCAGTTTAAATTATCAATTCACTTTATTAATGTACTGTCAAAAATGATACAGGCAACTCATTTAACTCAATTTTCAACGACAGTTATTGAATTTCTGGAAGATATTTTAGATGGAAACACGAAAATGACGACAGATGTCACTAATCGTTTGATTGTTGTTGTTAATTTCTATGTTAGTTACATTCATTCGGTAAAAGAAAACAGTAGCGATAAAATTGAAGCTTAAATCTAATTACCTGATAAGTATCCAGGTATCATTCGCAATCATCAATATGCCGACAATTAATCTTATCAATTAAAAATATGATATCAGCTGATTCATATGACAAAAAATATGAAAGGAGTTAGTCTTTTTTTATCATGTCATTTGATTTTATACCTTAGGGCCTTGGAAATTTTATTGTTTCCAAGGCCCTTATCGGTTGCACATCTGTTTTGACTAACATAAAATTCCTGAAAAATACTTAGTTTAGGAGTAGTACCGTTAGCTCGCGCATTAAAACCCTCAGCTTACAACTGGCCAACCAGATTGCCGCAGGAGAAGTCGTTGAACGACCCGCTTCTGTGGTCAAAGAATTGTTGGAAAATGCCATTGATGCCCATAGTAGTCAAATTCAGATTGAAATTGAACGTGGTGGTAGTGCCCTGATCCGTATTATTGATGATGGTGAAGGTATTAATAAAGAGGATTTAGCATTAGCGGTCACCCGTCATGCCACCAGCAAAATAAAAACCCTTAATGAATTAGAGCAAATTATTAGTCTGGGGTTTCGGGGTGAAGCACTGGCCAGTATTAGTGCGGTTTCAAGGCTCTCTCTTAAAAGTAAACAGGCTGAGCAGGAGCAGGCATGGATGATCGATACCGGCACAGATAGTGATTTTGCTAACTATAGTGCAGAGCCGGAACCTGTCGCACACCCGCAAGGTACAACAATAGATGTACGTGATTTGTTTTTTAATACGCCGGCCAGACGCAAGTTCATGCGTACGGTTAAAACAGAATTTAAACATATTGATGATATCGTCAAACGCATTGCTTTGAGTCAGTTTGATATTGCTTTTAAACTCACGCATAACAAAAAGCTGCTTAGAAATCTGCCTAAAGCAGTGACCGAAAAAGCCATCATCCAACGTATTAGTAAGCTATTTTCCCCTGAATTTTTAGCCAATGCCAGCAAAGTGGATTTTAGCTCTAACCATTTCAGCAATATGGGACAGATCCGTTTGTGGGGCTGGGTGAGTGTGCCGCAATGGAATAGAAAGCAGTCAGACTGGCAATATTTCTATGTCAACGGCCGTTATATTAAAGATAAACTGGTTAATCATGCGTTGCGTCAGGCCTATCAGGAACTTTTGCCTGATGATACTTTCTCAGCCTACTTATTGTATTTAGAAATTGACCCGCAGCAGGTTGATGTCAACGTCCATCCCACCAAACATGAAGTGCGTTTTAGACAAACACGCCTGGTGCATGACTTTATTTATAGCGGGATAAAAGAAGCTCTTTTTCCAGCATCAGATACTGCCGGGCTGGTGTCAGGGCAGGTTTCAGAGCCGGTTGCAAAGGAAGCATCGTCTTTTGCTGCTGATAATGGGGAATATATTAATCGCTATAGCCAGACAAATTACAATAAGCCGGTATTAAAACACTATCAGCCGCCTGTTCATTCAAGCCTGAATCACAATGAGATTGCCGAACAGCTTAATGGATTGACGCAGCTTTATCGTTCAGATAAGCAGGATTCATTTCAAAAAGATGAACAGACAGGCGTTAATCACTCAGCCGAAGTAAAAACGAACCTCGACACTTTTTTGGGACCCTTTTTCGGTACATCTCTGGGCTGTTTAATTCCCAATTATCTCATGAGCCAGTCAGTCAATAGTGAACGACAAGCACAAGTATTTATTATTCATATTCAACGGGCACAACAGTTCTTATTAAAACAACTATTTCAGCCGGGTCAAAGCACCCCATTATTGATCCCTGAAACCATTAGTCTCAGCAATGAGCAAATTACCTCTATACTTGAACATCAAACGGCATTGCAGCAGTGGGGTCTGGAATTAAGCCAGTTAGGAGAAGATACTCTGCTGGTGAGAAAAAGACCTTTTCTATGTAATATACCTGCTTGCAAAATAGATATAGATACTTTTATTCATGCTGTTTTACAAAATATTAAACATAAAGCCTCTATTGATGAATCTCAAATGATGGCAGCCTTTACAAATGCTATCAGCTCTGAGTCATTAAATGCATCAGAGCAAGAGCGTCTTTTGATGATGCTTGCAGAACAAATACACCAATATGGAGTTGAGCAGGCGGCAATGATTAAGCCTGTTATCTGGAAAGCACTTGATGAATCCAGTCTGGATAAACTTCTGGCTTAACGCATCATTAAAAGTAATAATTAAAGAAAAATGACAAAACAACCAACAGCAGTCTTTATCATGGGGCCCACTGCCTCAGGAAAAACCGATTTAGCCATTGAGCTGGTTAAACATTATCCCTTTGAAATTATCAGTGTCGATTCTGCACTGATTTATAAGGACATGAATATTGGTACAGCAAAGCCGACCAAAGAAGAACTGGCTGTAGCCCCACATCACTTAATTGATTTTTTAGATCCGGCACAAAGCTATTCTACCGCTGCTTTTCGAGCAGATGCGTTACAAGCAATGGAAGATATCCATGCCAGAAATAAAATCCCATTATTAGTGGGCGGCACCATGCTCTATCACCGCAGCCTGTTATATGGCTTGTCTGAGCTGCCCAGGGCTGATGAGGCGATTCGAGCAAAGCTCCAGGCTGAGGCCGAAGTGCATGGGGCAGAGTTTATGCATCAAAAGCTGACAGCCATTGATCCGCAGGCAGCCAAAAAAATCCATCCCAATGATCCGCAGCGAGTACAGCGAGCATTGGAAGTTTATGAAATTACCGGTAAATCAATGACTCAGCTGCAGCAGGAAAATCGGGCTGAAGCATTACCCTGGGACACCTATAAAATTATCATAGCGCCTGAATCCAGAGACTTATTACGAGAACGTATTGCTATCCGCTTTAAGCAAATGATTGAACAGGGCTTTATCGAAGAAGTACAAGGATTGTTTAAACGCGGCGATCTGGATTTATCCTTACCCTCAATGCGAGCAGTTGGCTATCGACAAGTTTGGGAGTATCTGCAGGGTAAAATGAATAAAGAACAAATGATTGAGCGGGGCATTACCATTACTCGTCAATTTGCCAAACGTCAGATGACATGGTTACGCCGAGAAGAGGATGCAGTCTGGATTGCCACTGAAGCTGATGATATTTTTGCACAGGCAGTTAACTATTTACAGCCTGTATTGAGTGATGGTAAAACAAATAATGACTAAATGTGTTCCTGGTCACTTAACTTAGTTATAAGAATATAGTAAAATTCTTAAATTAATTTGTTTAACTGAATCTTTGGTGTGAAATTAAGGGTTTACCCTAGATAAATCTATTATGCCGCTATATTTTTTCTTTTAGCAGCAATATAAAATATTTTGTAACGTCTGACATGCCTTTTAGGAGGTCTGCTGGCTATAACCATTTATCGTAATTTGCTTATATACAAAAAAATGTAATTACTATAGAATGGCGTGTCCTTGCAGATGGTGGGTATGCATTGAAAAAGAATAAAAATAAATACTAAAAATTATAATTAGGAGAATTGACAATGAGTAAAGGGCAAGCCTTACAAGACCCTTATTTGAACGTTTTGAGAAAAGAGCGGATCCCCGTCTCAATTTATCTCGTTAATGGTATCAAACTTCAAGGTCAGGTTGAATCTTTTGACCAATTTGTGATCTTATTGAAAAATGCAGTGAGTCAAATGGTTTATAAACATGCTATTTCTACCATTGTACCTTCAAGAAACGTCAAATTAGCAACTGAAGATACTCCAGCATAGGTTTTTTTAGTGAGCTTTAAATTTGTCTGTGCACTTTTTTTGCGGCATTATTTTCCAGCTCCTGATCTAAGGAATGGATTGCTGCTTTAAGATATGAAATTGAGTAATATAAATGATCGTAGATGATCGGTTCCAAATAGATGCCATACTGAGCAATAAGGTAAGCGTCATTGTTTGAACGTCCTGTAGGAACCGGAGAGCGTGCTCTTCTGGTTCACATTGAATTCCCTCAGGCTGCACAAGCCAAAAAGACCCAACAGAATGAAGCTCAAAGTGAGTTTTATGATCTCGTCATGTCTGCTGGAGCTGAGCCGCTGTCTTTTATAAAAGGCAAACGGCATAAAGCAGAGGCAAAATACTTTATTGGCACCGGCAAAGCACAGGAAATTAAAGAAGCTGTGCAAACGCTTGATGCCGATCTGGTTATCGTCAATCATCAGCTGTCACCCTCCCAGGAACGTAATCTGGAAGCCTTATTCGAATGTCGCGTGATAGACAGAACGGGTTTGATTCTGGATATCTTTGCCCAACGAGCACGTTCTCATGAAGGGAAACTACAGGTAGAGCTCGCTCAGTTAAGCCATATGACCACTCGCTTAGTTCGAGGCTGGACGCATCTGGAAAGACAAAAGGGCGGTATTGGTCTGCGTGGTCCGGGTGAAACACAGCTGGAAACCGATCGTCGTTTATTAAATGTACGCATTAAACAACTCAACAAACGCCTGGATAAAGTGCGCAAGCAGCGTGAACAGAGTCGTCGTTCACGTCAACGAGCCGAATTACCCACTGTTTCACTGGTTGGATATACTAATGCCGGCAAGTCAACACTGTTTAATCAACTAACAAAATCAAGCGTTTATGTCGCTGATCAATTATTTGCCACACTTGATCCCACATTACGCCGGGTCGAGCTGCCTAAAAATCTGTCAATGGTTTTAGCTGATACGGTTGGTTTTATCAGTGATCTCCCCCATGATCTAGTAGAGGCTTTTCATGCAACCCTGTTAGAAACTCGTGAAGCTGATTTATTATTACATGTGATTGATGCTCACGCTGAAAATCGTAATAAGCATATTGCTGAGGTCAACTCAGTGTTAAAGCATGTGGGCGCACAGGAAACACCGCAATTACTGGTGTATAATAAAGTCGATTTACTTGCCGGTCAAAAGCCTCGTATCGAGAAAGATAATTCAGGTAATATATTACGTGTCTGGTTGTCAGCGATGGATAATGACGGCCTGGATATGCTTCTGGAGGGTATTGCTGATTATTTCAGTAAAGAACGTGTACAGAAGCGCTTGAAAATTCCAGCTCATGCAGGCCAGTGGCGTGCGATGTTGTTTGATCATGTGGACATTCTTGAAGAACAATATAATGATATGGGTGACTGGTTAGTCTCTATTGAAATGACCAAAAGAAAATTTGATAAATTAATGAAGACGAATGGTTTCAGTGATTTAATCATTGATGAAAATTCTGTCGACTAGGAGCCTGTCCGAGAATAGAAGTCGTAGCGAGGGAAAGCTGTTTTGAGTCAGATTTTTCTATCATTTGGAGCCAATAGTTGTGCTATTAAATGAAAATGATAGGAAAATATGGCCAAAATCAGCTTTTCCGCAGTAGGCTTTCTATTCTCGGACAGGCTCCTAGTCCCATCCAGAATCTTTATCGGGATTAGATATTTTTAACATATCCGGCATCAATTTTTAAAATGTTTCATCAAAAAATTAAGATTTATTAACAGGCTCTTTAACAGAATTTGATTCCTTTAATAAAGGACTGGATTTTGGCTTTATTTTTTTACTGCTGTCTTGTTCTTTTAAATGGCTGTAATCAGGTGCTTCATCAAACCAGCG
>WTAX01000470.1 GCA_013139395.1 Gammaproteobacteria bacterium
TTAACAACAATACTCAAGCCATGATGAAGCGGTAAAGGTTCAATGGTCTCAAATAAGACTCGATTATCATCAAGCATTGAAATGTCAAAATTGCCGCCTTTGTCTCCCTTTTCACCGGTATAGCCATTTGTTTCAATCTGGTTGACAGAAACCCCGTCGGGCAACTGTATTGTTGCACTGGCTCGTAGAATAGGGAAGGCCCAGCCATTGCCAGTGATATTCCAATACAACTCATCAAATTGCTCAAAAAAACCTAATTGTCTATTAGTATAATATTGCAGGGTAAAGGTATGCTCACCATGTTTAAGAAAATGTTTTTTGTTACCGATATAAATTCTTATACCATTAGTGATTGATTCTGTATGATACTTCTCTGCTTTGCCGTTACGCATTACCGACAGCAGGTTAAAATCTACCTGATAATGATTGCCATAAATATCTTTATATTTTGTGGGAAAATCACGATAAATCCCGCGCTTAATTTTATTGCCCTCAGCATTTACGGTAATGGTTTCAGTAATGCTTAAGCTGCTATCAGAGTCAATGGTAATAACGCTCTCATAATTTTTAATAAGCTCTTTTGCCTGAATACTGCTCAGAGCGCAAAGCAAAAGAAGACTCAGGCAGGTAAAAATAATACGCTTCATTAATTAATGTCCATTTGGAAATATTGACGATATTGATAATTAAATACCTTAGCTATAGCAAGATCGGGAAAAGTATCAATACGGGTATTTAACATTCGTACGGCACCATTATAAAAGCGTCTTGCATGTTGAAGTGTGTCTTCAATTATAGAAAGTTCTTTTTGTAATTCTATAAAATGCCGGCTGGCCTTTAGATCGGGATAATCCTCAGCCAGAATAATCATTTTATTTAAGTGTATAGCTAATGTTTGTTCAAATTGTCCGGTTTTATCAGGATCAATATGCTTTAAAGCATCAATTTTTTGACCTTCATTACGTAGCGCCGTGATCCGACTTAGAACTGATTGTTCGTAATGAGCATATTGCTGTACGACTTCGACCAATTTAGGAATTAGATCATGACGACGCTTAAGTTGCACACTAATATCACTCCATGCTGCATCAACCTGATTTTTTAAGGTGATAAACCGGTTATAGATAATAATCAGCCAGATAAAAATAATAAGTAGCAGAATAAATAAGATTAATGAATACATGATTTTTATGAATTTATTATAAATGAAATAAGCTTAGCATATAATTGGCTGTGATAAGCTGATTCAGTAAGCATTAATCTGAAATGTTCTATGGCTAAAATTATCATGAAGAATTGACTTTATAAGAACTCCAGGCCCATGTGCAAAGGAGTAAAGGGCATAAATATTCTAAAATTAACCAATAATTATCAAAAGTATAGTGGATTATTATATATTTTGAACTATTATTATTTCTAGATTTTTATAAAAAAATTTGGAGTGTTTTATATGGTAGAAGAGCAAATACCTTCTTCTTTTAGTCATGAGCAGCAAGAAAAACGTGTTTGTCAGCGTATTGAATTTAACCGTTCAGTACAGCTAAAACTTGCAGATGGTCACATAATTAATGGTTTGACTGATGATATTAGTTTAAGTGGTTTAAAAATTATAACTCGTGATAATTTTGAAAATAACATATTAAGCAATCATCCCGAGCAAAAGGTCTTATTACAAATTAAATTTGTTGATGGACGCTTATCAACTGAATATCCTTGTTTTATTGTGCGCTATGAATCCAGTTCTATTTGTTTAAAGCTGGATAAGAAAAAAGCAGCATCCTTTGGCATGATGCTGACCAGGGGTGCTTTTAAACAGTCCATAAACAGACAAGAACATTAATTATTTGAGATCATTATGTGTGTCAAAGTGGGGAATGATGAACTGGATTCAGTGAAGGCTTTAATGACTATGAGCCTTAATGCTCTGATTGCCGAGGTTTTTGATGTAGAGTTGGATGAAATCGATCGAAACCTTTCTTTAAGTAGAGATTTGGGGATGGATAGTGAAAAAGAAAATGAACTTAATGAACTAATAGAAGAGTACTTCGATGGTCTGGTCATTAATTTTACTAAAAATGATAGTTTAGATGCACTCTTTCAAACGTTTATAGATACTGAGTTTGAAGTAATTTCACAAGAAAAAACATCCTGTTAATTTGACTGATTCTTCATACCTGATTGTTGATATTCAGAGAATTCTAATGTGCTTTAATTAAGGTAGTAAAAGATCTTTCAATACAGCGATCAAAAATATTTCTGGATAAATAATATACAATTTTGATTCCCGTCAATTACAATTTTTAAATATAAAAGCATAATGAAGCCATTAAATAAGAATAAGTTTATAATGAATAAGGATAGGAAGTTTATATACGGAGATAACTATGAAAAACTTCTTATTAATCCTTGTTTTGTTTTTTAACAACCTCAGGCGCATCAGGTTATGACAAAATGATGGCTGAGAATTATACTCAGTACTTTAAACCATTTATAGAAATGGGATGGTGATTTATTTTAAAGTTCCTGAGTCTATTAAGTGCTATTTAATCACACTGGATTAGGGGTAAATCATGAGTAAAGACCTGGCTTTTGAAGAGAGGCTTGACATAAGGGATCTGGATTGTCCTATGCCTATTATGCACACTAAGGCCATGCTCGCACGAATGGCTTCGGGTGATCATCTGAACATAATCGCAAATAACAGGGAGTTCATCAGAGAAATCCATATATTGTCAACGCAGTTGGGGCATATCATTCTGGAAGAAGATACCGAAGGGAAGGTACTTTCTTTTGTCGTTCAGAAAAAATAACTGGACGCGGTTTTGTCAAGCTGCTCTCATTCACCGGAAAAGGCTGGATTCTGTCTTTTATTAGATTGAACTCAAGTGTATATGGTCATAGCGTACATCTGCTTATACCAATTAGCTGACGTAATGCTACAGAGTTGAAATACCAGTGATTTCCATAAATCCGACGGCTGAGGATTCATAGAAGAATAGAACTGCCAGATTTTTTTACAGTTAAAATGAATATCAAAGACTGACTGCAGTTCAACAATCCCTGCCATTCAGTGATTATTAAAAACACCTTTATTATTTCCAAGGCCCTAACCTTTAAATGATGAAATTTTGTTTAAACCGTGGGAAATAATATCAAACACAACGATAAAAAATTATGCTAATTATTAGAGTGGCTCAAACTGTAATAAGCCAAGCCAGTCGTTGCTGCCATCTGGTCCTCCTACCGTGCCTTGCAAATGACTGGCGCTTGTTAGGTGTGTTTATTATAGCCCTGAGCGGTTGTTCCAATGTACCCATGCCGGTTGTCACTCCAACAGCTCCACTTCACTACATTCAATCTGAAACCTGGCAGTCTATTGATGAACAGATACTCAGTGCATCTGTATCTGCCAGGAAAAAGTCTAAGGCTTATGCACGGGTTGCCATGGCCAATTGGCGCTGGCGTGTGTACCGACGTACCGAGAACGTCTTTATTCCATGGTACAGCAGTTACTGGACACAACAATGGATGGCCTCCCGTGTGGCCTGGTATAAGATGCAGTATGCCGAAGGTGAGCCCACTCCTGAAGAACGCCTGACCAACTACCTCCA
>WTAX01000316.1 GCA_013139395.1 Gammaproteobacteria bacterium
GAAAAAGAACGGATAGCCTCACCGGCAAATTCAATCGCATATCCCGTACCACCTGCAGTACCAATTTTGCCGATAATAGCCAAAATAACATCTTTTGCAGTGACGCCGGGATTAAGTTGTCCATTAAGCAGAACCAGCATGTTTTTTGATTTTTTCTGGATCAAACACTGAGTCGCTAATACATGCTCTACCTCAGAGGTACCGATACCAAATGCTAAAGTACCAAATGCACCATGTGTTGAGGTGTGGGAATCGCCGCAAACTAAAGTCATTCCCGGCAATGTTGCACCCTGTTCAGGACTAACCACATGAACAATACCCTGACGGATATCATCCATTTTAAATTCAGTAATACCAAACTCTGTACAATTGTCATCTAATGTATCCACTTGCAATTTAGCGATGGGATCAGCAATGCCCTTATCTCTATCCGTGGTGGGCACATTGTGATCGGGAGTGGCTAAATTAGCGGAAAGTTTCCATGGTTTACGTCCGGCCATACGCAAGCCTTCAAATGCCTGAGGTGAAGTCACCTCATGTATTAATTGGCGGTCAATATACAATAATGATGTACCATCATCATTTTGTCGAACAACATGGCTGTCCCACAATTTGTCATATAAGGTTTTAGCCGTCATATTTCTCTCCTGACATCATTTCCATACAATTGGCTTGTAAACAATTGAATGTTCTTTGCAATAACTTGTTTTTGTTAACATTATAATATCTTTTAATAAACAATAACTCAAATTCATTTTGTTTATATTTTGCATAACTATTAGTTATGGATTACCATTGATTCAGGTTAATACTTATTGATTAATTTAAGGCCATAGAATGGATATTCCATCAATTGAAACATTTCTGATTGTTGCTAAAAAACAGTCTTTTTCATTAACTGCCGAAGCACTTTATTTAACTCAGCCTGCTATTAGTAAACGCATTGCTTCATTAGAGTCAGAATTAGACTGCAAATTGTTTGATCGGATAAAGAAAAAAATTATTTTAACCGAAGCAGGTCAATTATTTTTGCCACGAGCACAAAATATTATTGCAGAGCTTAAAGCCGGTAAAAATGCCTTATCTGAAATGGATGATCTACTCTCAGGTGAATTAGTCATTGCAACCAGTCATCATATTGGCTTACACCATTTACCACCCATCCTTAAACATTTTGTTAATCAATACCCTAAAGTTGATCTTAAACTGAATTTTATGGAATCAGAATCAGCCTGTCATGCCGTTGAAAATGCTGAAATTGAGTTAGCTGTCATTACCCTACCTATTGAGCCGATTACTTCTCTTGATCAGATCAAAATCTGGGAAGATCCACTCACTTTTGTGGTACACAATAATCATCCATTGTTAGAGGGAAGAAAGTTAGAGGGAAGAAAAAAGGTTAATGGCAATATTGCGCCATTAAGTCATGAAGATATTAAGAAGCTGACACAATTTCCTGCAATATTACCTGAAAAAGGGACTTATACCAGAGAGTTGATTGATGCCTATTTCTATCAGTCTGGTATGCAGGTACAGGTAAAATTATCCAATAATTATCTGGAAACCATAAAAATGATGGTCAGTGTTGGTCTTGGCTGGAGTGTTTTGCCGCAAACATTAATAGATAGTACGTTAACAGCTATTACCATTCCAGGTTTTACCGTACATCGTTCTTTGGGTATTGTAACTCACAAAAACAGAACACTATCTCATGCAGCACAACAAATGTCTGAATTAATTACTAAGGCCATTTGATTAATATATTCATTATCTTTGGCGTTGCTGATATTTCAGCTAAACTAATATCAGGTATTATATTAAAGTAACTATTCAGTGCAGTTATAAAATTTAATTGATAGTAGAATCATGAGAGAATACAGATAGTTGAAAAAAATAACCATTGCTCTTCTAATTGGAATTGGCAGTTTTCTCATTGCCGCATTGGCATTTACAACCAAAGAGGCCACTCTCGTAGGTTTAATCGCTTTTCTGGTTACACTTTGGACAAACGAAGGGCTACCTTTGGGAGTGGTATCTCTTCTTCCTATCGTACTTTTTCCTGCTTTTGATATCCTGACTACAAATGAAACATCAGTAAACTATTCAAAATCAATTATCTTCCTCTTTCTAGGTGGTTTTTTACTGGCAATTTCAGTAGAAAAGACAGGGCTTCACAAGGTTATAGCAAATAAAATGCTATCTATTTTTCCTTCAACTGTAAGAGGGATTATCTTTTCATTATCTATTACATCTGGAATGCTAAGTTCTTTTTTATCCAATACAACAACAACTCTGTTACTCATACCTCTTGCACTTTTTCTTAGTGAAGATAGCAGAATCAAAATGAGATTTGCTCTTGCTATAGCATATGGTGCAAGCATAGGCGGGATAATCACCCCTATTGGAACCCCGCCAAATCTTATCCTTATGGGATTTATGGATGACAAAGGGCTGGAAATAATTCCTTTTATGCAGTGGGTATGGATGGTAATTCCTTTGGCGATTTTGATGTTTTTTGTGGTCAGTTATATACTTTCTCTAGGTGTTTCTGAGATAAGAATACACAGAGACAAAACAACAAACTCTATGACTTCTACCATGACTGGTGAACAGAAAAAGGTTGCCTTCTGTTTGCTTGCGTTGATAATCCTGCTTTTTTTAAATGCCCCGATTAAACCTTACTATAATGGTTTTGGCCTTAATGAAAAAGGCATACTTCTGAGTTTTGGTCTTTTAATGTTTTTGCCTCCAGTCAATGTATTGACATGGCAGGACACCAAAAAAATACCCTATGAGATCATATTTCTCTTTGGTGCAGGTTTCTCTATTGCTACCGCATTTACAAGCAGCGGACTAGCAAACTCAGTAGCATCCCACCTTCTGGAACTGACTACTCTCCCCCCAATTCTGCTAATGCTTTCTATAGCGGCAATAGTCACATTTACCACAGAAGTGACCAGCAATACAGCACTGATTTCTATGATGCTTCCTATTCTTTATGCTGTCACAGAAGCCAGTGGTCTTGATACAAGATTATTTTTGATGATAGCAACAATCTGTGCAAGTTATGCTTTTATGCTTCCTATTGCCACTCCTCCAAATGCTATTGCAATGTCTAGTGGAGTTATTCATGTGGGTACAATGGCAAAATATGGATTTATGTTTAATATTATAGGAATTTTTCTGATCGTTATCATTGCATCATTCTTCTGGAGCATTTTTATATGATCTATAGCTTCATTTTTGTCATTTTTTCTACTTGCCTTGCTTGATAAATCTTCACCATGAAACGCTATTACCGGATTTTTTTTCCAGCAATGTTAAGTAATCTTCATGAGCCTTGAGCTCATCATCACTGGCTGCCTGAATAAGTAATGCTGAACGAGCAGTACTTAATCTGCGTATGGCCTCAGCCCCTGCGCCATTTCCTGAAGCATCGTCTAAAGACAAACTGGTCTGACCGCCGGTCATGGCCAGATAGACATCAGCCAGAATTTCAGAATCAAGCAGGGCGCCGTGTAATTGACGATTACTATTATCAATATAATAGCGTCGACACAAAGCATCGAGATTATTTTTTTGTCCCGGGTGATTATCACGGGCTAATTTTAGCGTATCAAGAATAGTGCATGAAGTGTCTATTGTATTAATAGATTGACCTGATTTATTCTCTAATAATTTTATTTCATGATTGATAAAGCCCACATCAAATGGCGCGTTGTGAATAACTAATTCACTGCCCTTAACAAAGTCGATAAAGTCATCAAAAATATCAGCAAAAAAAGGTTTGTCCGCAAGAAATTCATTAGTGATACCATGAATCTCGATGGCGCCGTCGTCAACATTACGTTCAGGATTAATGTATTGATGAAAGGTATTACCCGTGAGCTTTCGATCCAGTAATTCCACACAGCCGATTTCAATAATTCGATGCCCTTGTGAGGGCTCTAAACCGGTTGTTTCAGTATCGAGTACTATTTGTCTCATAATGATTCAATGCCTTTATTAGCCAGTTCATCTGCCCGTTCATTTTCAAAATGACCAGAGTGCCCTTTAACCCAATGCCAGGTAACTTTATGTTGTTGTACTAAGGCATCCAGCTGTTTCCATAAATCAACATTTTTTACGGGCTCTTTACTGGCTGTTTTCCAACCCCGTTTTTTCCAGTTATGGATCCACTGGGTGATGCCCTGTCGCAAATATTGAGAATCAGTGGTTAATACCACATCACACGGACGAGTTAATTGTGTGAGAGCCTGAATAGCAGCGGTCATTTCCATACGATTATTGGTAGTCTCCTGCTCACCGCCAAAAAACTCTTTTTCAGTACCATTATACTTCATTAAAGCACCCCAGCCGCCGGGACCGGGATTACCTCTACAGGCACCATCAGTATAGATATAAATTTTATTGTCCATGGGTTCCTTTTTTATTTTTATGGGAATTAAATCCTGCTGTTTCAATGGTTTTTGAACCAATTAATGTTTTAGACAATTTCCAGCTTTGTCGAATTGGCGTTAATGTAGACACTCGCTTAGTAGCGACTAATAAATAACCACCTGCAGGTAAAAGTTTTGAAAATTTCCCTGCGTATTCCATAAATTCAAATTGTGTTAATAATACAGAATTACTCACCGGCGGCCGATAAAAATACTCGCTTATGTGCTCAATGTCAAAGCCTAATAATTTTAACCAGTCACCTAAGCGTTTTTGACTGATGAGGTGTCCACATGATGGCAATGGTACAAGACTATCAGCAGATTGGTTTATTTTTTTGTTTGCTTTATTAGCAAAGGTACGAATTTTGAGCTCCCAGTATTTATGCCATAAGCCCCATAAGCTAAATGGATTAAAACCCAGAAAAACCGCTTTTCCTTCAGCCACAAGTATACGATCAACTTCTCTAAGGATCTGGTGGGGATTCATCTCAAACTCGAGTGTGTGGGGTAAAATGACCACATCAACAGACTGGTTTTGTATGGCCAGGTTATCAAAACCAGTAATAACATGAGTACAGGTTTTTTTTTGATAAACTTGCGCCTGTTGTTTTATGCTGCCTGAGGATTCAAGCACATATTGATATAAAGTTCTGGATTTTTTGCTCAGCTCAAACTCATCCAGACAGCCTAACTGAAGCAGATTGTAACCAAAGATTTGCTCAAGTTGTTTATTTAAATGGTATTTTTCGCTACTTAATAAAGCCTGGCCTAAGTCACTTGAATACCAATTACGTACCATCTGCCAGGGATCAATAAAAGGTAATGGTTTCAGGTGATTTTTTTTGCTTTTTTTTCTAAATGGTTTAAATATATTATTAGAATTATTCATCTTTATGACATTTTTATGTAATAATTAATGGTTATGAGTAAAGAAAAAATGACCTCTGGAACAAGACCTAACATAACACCTGATATAACCCCACATATAACAAGGGTAGCAGCCTTTGATGATAATTATATCTGGTTTATTCATGGTTTGTCTGAAAAGTCTGCAGAAAAACAAATAATTATAGTTGATCCAGGTGACGCTGAACCTGTTATTAAATCAATTATACAAAATAATTACCTGCCGCAGGCAATATTTATTACCCATCATCACTATGATCATACGGGTGGTATTAAAACACTGCTTGATACTTACTCGATCCCTGTTTATGGACCGGCAAAGGAAAAAATCCCACACATTACTCATCCTTTATCGGAAGGACACACTATTTCATTGAGTTCAATGGGCTTGTCTTTTAACATTATTGATGTCCCTGGACATACAATTGGTCATATTGCCTATTTTGGACATCAGTCTTTGTTTATTGGTGATACTTTATTTGCCGGTGGTTGCGGACGTATTTTTGAAGGTACAGCAGAACAAATGCATCAATCTCTCAGTAAATTACTTAATTTAGATGATGAAACAATGGTTTATTGTGCCCATGAATACACTCAGGACAATCTAAAATTTGCACAACGAGTTGAACCCGATAACGAACAACTGAAACATAGAATCAAAGATACCACTCAGTTACGCCTCAATAATCAAGCAACTGTGCCATCGACTCTTAAACTTGAAAAACAAACTAATCCATTCTTACGTTTTGCTATTGACAGCGTTAAATCAGCCGCTGAGATTTTTGCTCAAAAGCCGCTCAATACACCAGCAGAAGTATTTAAAACCGTACGTTATTGGAAAGACACTCTGGACTAAACTGTTGATAAAACCATTGCATTCATATTTAAATTCGAATAAAGGACATGCTTTTTTAAAAGACATATCAACCCCTATTATGAAAATAAAATACTCATTCATTGTTTTTTTTATATTTTTCTTTATCAGCGGCTGCAGCTCAATTAATAAAATTGAGACTGATAACGCCAATGATAGTATTAACACCGCTGATGGACATGATTTTTTAACTGATATCTTCTCAAAATTGCAGGGACAAACTAAATCTGAGGATGAAACAGAGGCGGTATTAAAATCAACGCAGTTAGTACTGCAATCCAGTTCACAATCAAATCAGGCCAGTATTCAACAACAAATTGATGAATACCTTGAAAAAAAACCCAAAGAAATAGTTTTTGATGATGTCTGGACACGATTAGAAACACTTTATCAATTATCTGATATACAGAATCACAGAATAGATTTACAAGAAAAGTGGTTCACAAAACATAAAAAACACATAGAAGAAACATCTAAACGGGCGACCCCTTTTTTATATTTCATTACAGAAGAAGTCAATAAACGAAATATGCCTGGTGAAATAGCACTATTACCCATCATAGAAAGCAGTTTTAGACCTAAGGCGTATTCCCGAATGAAAGCGGCGGGTTTATGGCAGTTTGTACCTGCAACAGGTACTCATTTTGGCTTAAAACAAAATTGGTGGTATGACGGCCGTCGAGATGTTTATCAATCGACTCTTGCTGCACTCACCTATCTGCAACAGTTAAACAAATATTATAAGGGTGATTGGCTATTAGCTCTGGCTGCATATAATGCAGGAGCTGGAAATGTTAATAAAGCCATTAGAAAAAATATTAAAAAAGGTAAACCCATTGATTATTGGTCATTACCCCTGCCTAAAGAAACATTTAAATATATACCTAAATTATTAGCAGTATCCAGAGTCATAAAAAAACATAACGAATATGGCATCAGTTTAGCACCCATTGAAAATCAGGCTCACTTAATGCTAATCAATACACAGTCTCAAATTGATTTGTCAGTTGCCGCAAAAATGGCTGATCTCAGCCTCACTGAAATACGCTCCTATAACCCGGCCTTTAAACAATGGGCAACTGATCCTGATGGTCCGCACCATCTCTTAATTCCTATTGATAAAGCTGCACGATTTAAAACTCAATTAGCTTCACTGGATGAAAAAGATCGCGTGCAATGGTATCGCCATAAAATACGCTCAGGAGAAAGTCTGAGTGTCATTGCTCATAAATACAAAATAACAACTGCACTTTTAAAACGGGCAAATCATCTTAAAAATAGTAGAATTCGTGCTGGAAAGTATTTAATGGTACCACTGGATAATAATCCTAAAACAATTGCTTCTATAAAATCACGAAATAATTCTAAAAAAACAATTTCTGCTAAAAAGTCTAACAATTCACTAACTTACATAGTACGCAAAGGTGATTCCTTTTGGAAGATTGCACGCCGCCATAAAATATCACATAAAAAATTGGCATCAATGAATGGCTTATCCTCAGGTGATACCTTATCTATAGGACAAACTTTGCTTATTTCACAAAAATCATCAAAAAAAATATCACAAAACATTTCATCTGACCATAAAAATTCCAAAGAGATTAGTTACCAGGTTAAATCTGGAGATTCACTCTATAAAATTTCAAAACAATTTAAAGTATCGATTAATGACTTGAAACGCTGGAATAGCTTAAATATTAAAAAATATCTCCAACCTGGTCAGCAGCTGATTGTTTTTGTTTCTAGCAGTCAATCATCCTGATGCAGGATTATCAGTTTACTATCCACAATGAAGAATTCACTTCATTAGAAAGCCCAGCTCATTCTTTTAGTCTGGATCGCAGCCAGACATTGCTTAGAAATTTTATGCTGCATGGTGTAGTTACGGGATCAAAATGTGGAGGTAAAGCGATATGCGGCGGCTGTCGGGTTAAAATATTATCCGGATATCAATATTGCAATAAACCCATCAGTGAAGAGCAGGTTATTTTAAATGAACAGGAACTCCTACAGGGCTGGCGACTTTCATGCCAGTTATATTGTTTAAGAGATGTCACTATTTTTATCCCATAAAACACATATAATCACCACCTAAGACTATATTCTATTTGTGTTTCCAAGCCCATTTGCATATACTTTCTCTATGCTTAAATCTACTGTTTTTCCACGTTTATTTTCTTTATTATCTTTCAGTGCTTTACTTTTACTGATATCTGCTTGCTCATCAATAATTTCTTCAACAACAAGTAAAATGGCCGACAATCTGTCTTATACTATTTTAAATTCAGATGATCCTAAAACCGTTTCTGATGGTGCTCCTGCTTATCTTCTATTAATGGACAGTTTTTTAGTTGATTCTGAAAAAGATCCTCAATTGTTACAATCAGCTGCAACACTTTATAGTGCCTATTCCAGTGTTTTTGTCACCGAGCCAACTCGTGCTATAAAAATGTCTAATAGAGCCCTTTCCTACGCTGAACAGGCACTTTGTATCACCAATGCTCATTTATGTAATATCCGTGATAAGGATTTCGATAGCTTTACAAAACTGGCCGCACTGATCAATAAAGACAATATTCATTCCTGGTATGTTTTTGGCTCCACCTGGGCAGGCTGGATCAAGACCAATAGCGGAAGTATGTCAGCCGTAGCAGAACTACCCAAAGTCACACTGATTATGTCCCGTATAATTGCTGTTGATGAAACCTGGCAAAATGGTCAGGCACATTTATATATGGGTGTTTTAAAAACATTATTACCACCCGCTTTAGGTGGAAAACCTGAGCAGGGTCGTTATCATTTTGAAAAAACCATCAAACTTTCCGATGATAAAAATTTAATGGCCAAAGTACTTTATGCTGAAAAATATGCGCGACTTATTTTTAATCGGGATTTACATGATCAACTATTACAAGAAGTGATTCTGGCCGATCCTTATGCTGAAAATTTAACGTTAATGAATATTCTTGCACAATATAAAGCTCAGGAACTTCTGGCGTCTTCAGCTGACTATTTTTAAAGCCGTTATGTTTAAAACAGTTCAAATTCATAATTTGCACCATGCTATTTTTGGAAAAAAAAATGTATAAACCAATATCTCAGCTCATTTGTTTATTATTTCTACTATTTTCAAGCATCACTATCGTTCAGGGGAAAACCTTCAAAATTGCAACCTTGTCACCAGAAGGTTCAGACTGGATGCAAAAAATGCGCGCAGGAGCCAAAGAGATTAAGCAAAAAACAAATGGTCGGGTTAAGTTTAAATTTTACCCCGGTGGTGTTATGGGTGATGATCAGGCTGTTTTACGAAAAATACGTATCGGGCAACTTCATGGCGGTGCACTGGCCGGAGGAAGCCTCATAAAGGCCAATTCAAATTATTCTATCTACAGCTTGATACTCACTTATAAAAATCAGGGAGAGATTAATCACGTTCGACAAACAATTGATCCCATCATTAAAAAGGGTTTTGAAAAAGGTGGTTATACCATATTGGGCATGGCTGAATCAGGTTTTGTATACTCCATGTCCTCCAGACAAGCGATTCCAAATGTTGAGTCATTAAGAAAACAAAAAGTATGGGCACCAAGCAATGATAAAACAGGGCAGGAAACACTGCAGTCATTTGGTGTCACAGCAATACCATTACCCTATGGAGACGTGCTTGCGGCATTACAAACCGGCCTTATAGATACTGTCGCCATGTCACCCATCGGTGCAATTGCACTGCAATGGTATACGCAAATCAAATATATAACGGATATGCCGCTAATCTATTCATTCGGTATACTGACAATAAACAATAAATCATTTAAAAAAATTAAAAAAGAAGATCAGAAAATAATTCGTGATATTATGAACAAAGTATTTATTGCTATTGATTCAACAAATAGAAAAAACAACTCAGAAGCTTTAAAGGTACTAAAAAAATCAGGCATCCAGTTTGTAAAACCTTCGAGCAGCGATTATAAAGATTGGCAACGCTTAGCAGACAAAGCCAATAAAGAATTAGTCACTTCAGGTTTTCTTGATAAAAAGCTCGTCAAACAAGTTGAGCAATTACTGAAAGAATATCGTCAAAAATGATTAATTTCTTACATCGTATACGAGTCAGGCTACTACAATTTGAGACCTTTCTCTTAGTTGCCGGCTTTCTTATGATTCTAATTGTCGCTGTGACACAAATATTTTTACGCAATGTATTTGATATGGGGATCATCTGGGCTGATACCTTTTTACGAATATCAGTATTATGGCTCGGCATGATGGGCGCACTCATTGCCAGTAGAAATAATAATCACATCAGCATGAACCTTGGGCAAAAATACCTTTCAGAAAAAAATCTTCACTGGGTAAAAATTATCATTTATTTTTTTACTGCCGGCATCTGCCTTATTGTTACCTGGTTTGGAATTAATCTGGTACTAATGGAATATGAGGAAGCTGGTTTAGCTTTTTCCAAGATACCTGTATGGATGACAGTAAGCATTATTCCTATTGGTTTTTGCGTAATGGGATTACGCTATCTGACACTGTCTATTTTACTCATATCTGGCCAGCCAGTGAATGATCGACCAGTGATATGAACAGGTCATTTTAATGCTTTTTATTACTATTTTTCTATTACTGCTTCTGGCCTGGTTTGGTGCCCCCCTGTTTACCTTAATTTTGTCAGTTGCAATCATTGGTTTTAGCTATCAGGAGATTGATCTGACCGTCATTCCGATAGAATTATATCGTCTGACTAATACACCACTATTACTAGCCCTGCCTTTATTTACTTTTACCGGCTATCTTATGGGTG
>WTAX01000386.1 GCA_013139395.1 Gammaproteobacteria bacterium
ACGAGCGTGGTTTTGCCATGGTCAACGTGTGCGATAATGGCGATGTTTCTGATTTTACTAATATCTTTCACTGTGAAAGTCCAAAAATAAGCTATAGTTAATAAATAGTTTCAACCTGGGTAAGATCATTGTTAGTTTATAAGGCAGATCATCAATCAGGTTAAAAGAAAAGGCGCATTATAGCGGAATGCTGCATATAAATCAGAATTAATTGTTATTCAATAAAAATTTTATGTAAATGTTAGTATTTGTGCTCAAATCCAGGGCAGAAAAAGAGTAATTATGCCTTATCATTTAATATTGGTTCAACATCAAAAACAATCCCGTCAACCCCCGTTACTTTAACCGGAGTTTCAATGGGTGTATCAACACCATGTACGCGCCAGCTTGAATCATCGACTTTAATTTTACCAACACCATTTTCAATCGGCTCAATGAGGCGAAAAGTACGGCCTATATATTGCTCTGCACGACGATTCAGATGCGCTACATCAGCTTCTTGCGGTGGAAAAAAACGACGAGTCAGGCGCCAGGCAGCAATGCTCGCTACAGATAATACGGCAAAGACAAACAGCTGGTTCTGCCAGCTCAAATCGGGTTTGAGGTATAAAATAACGCCCACACAGGCTGAAGAAATACCCAGCCACATAAAAAATACTCCCGGGCTGAAAATTTCCATAATAATTAACACCACAGCAAAGGTCAGCCAGTGCCAAAATTCCAATTGTGTAAACAGTGATTCCATTAATGCACTCTCCCTGCCTAAATATTAATCTGATTTTTTAGCATATATTTCTTTTGTCAGCTCTCCAATACCACCCAGAGCACCAATCAGGCTGGATGCTTCCAGCGGCATAAAGACCAGTTTCTGATTCTCAGCACTGCCTATTTCTTTTAATGCATCAATATATTTAGTCGCTACAAAATAATTAATGGCATTGACATCCCCTTTCTCAATGGCCTGAGACACCATTAATGTTGCCTTTGCTTCTGCTTCTGCTAATCTCTCACGTGCTTCTGCTTCACGAAATGCTGCCTCTCTTTCACCTTCTGCCTGCAGAATAACAGCCTGTTTTTCACCCTCAGCGCGCAAAATTTCAGACTGACGCTCACCTTCTGCTTCAAGAATATTGGCCCGTTTTTCCCGCTCAGCTTTCATCTGACGTGCCATGGCATCGACCAGATCCATAGGTGGTGCAATGTCTTTAATTTCAATACGAGTCACTTTGACACCCCAGGGCGTTGTGGCCTCATCAACAACATTAAGCAATTGAGTATTAATTTCATCGCGCTTTGACAAAAGTTCATCCAGATCCATTGAACCCATTACTGTTCTGATATTAGTCATGGTCAGATTGAGAATGGCATGTTCCAGATTATTCACTTCATAGGAGGCCTTGGCACTATCAATGATCTGAAAAAACACCACACCATCCACTTTAACCATGGCATTATCTTTGGTGATAATTTCCTGAGACGGCACATCCATAACCCGTTCCATCATATTCACTTTATGACCCACAGAATCAAACACCGGGACAATAAAATTCAATCCAGGACGTAATGCATGTGTATAACGGCCAAAGCGTTCAACGGTATACTCCATTCCCTGAGCAACTCGTTTAATCCCCATTACGACGATAACAATCGCAAAGACTAAAAATCCCAAAACAAAAACATCAAATCCCATCTTAGTATTCCCCTGATCCATTTTCTATTGAGTAAATAATAGTTGAGACAGGCTTCATATTCAAGGAAGCCGTTCAAGGAAACGCTTCAAACGCATTACCTCAAAAGATTAAGGAGCATTTTTTATAAACGTTTCATCTGTTATGATAGTATTTTAACTTTTCAGGCTCTTAAATGGCTGTTCAAAATTACCTTAAACCACCCAAACGACTAATGCGTCATGTTGGCCGAGCTATTGCTGATTTTAAGATGATCAATGAGGGTGACCGAATATTATTAGGCGTTTCCGGCGGTAAAGATTCTTTGTCTTTATTGCTGATCCTGCATCATTTAAAACAATACGCACCCATCAAGTTTGAGCTGGGTGCAGTGACTGTTGATCCACAAATTGAAGGCTTTGATCCTTCCCCCTTAAAAGATTATCTGGCCAGTTTAGGCGTTCCCTATTTTTATCAGGAACAGGCTATATTAGATCAGGCCGAGGGCTCAATGGATGGCGATTCTTTCTGTTCTTTTTGTTCCCGCATGAAGCGCGGCATACTGTATAGTACCGCTAGAAAGGAAGGTTATAACGTGCTTGCTCTGGCGCAACATCTTGATGATTTAGCCGAGAGCTTTTTAATGTCTGCTTTTCATAATGGCAAACTGCAAACTATGAAAGCAAATTATTCTATTCAGGCGGGTGATATCCGTGTCATTCGACCACTTGTTTATGCCCGTGAATCGCTAACAACCGCCTATGCAGAAGCCGCTCAATTACCTGTCATTCCAGACAGCTGCCCCGCCTGTTTCAGCATGCCGACACAAAGAGATCATATGAAGCAATTACTTTCTCAGGAAGAAAAGCTTAATAAAAATTTATTCAGCAGTTTACTCAATACTATGAAGCCGCTGATGTCTGTTGATCATGCGTTGATTGACAAGCCTTAGGCCATATTGAAACAATGCAGAAATTTTTAATCACCAGTATCTTACATTTTTTTGCCCTGATGCCTTTAAGACTCAATCATCTTATCGGCTCATGGATTGGTCTTGCCATCTATTATTTAAAGGGAAAAACATGGCAGGTATCTAAAACCAATATTCAACTGTGTTTTCCTGAAATGAGTCCGCCTGAGCAGGAAGCTATTTTAAAAGACAGTCTGATTGAATTTGGCAAACAATTCACTGAGATGGGTCCTATGTGGCTCTGGTCACCAGAAAAAACCTTATCACTGCTGACGCAGGTATCAGGTAAGGAATACATGGATGCCGCCATGCAGTCCGGCAAAGGTGTTTTTTTGCTCACTCCACATTTAGGCTGCTGGGAAATTGCCGGACTCTATTTAGGCGCTAATATTCCAGTCACTATTTTATATTCCCGCCCTAAAATAAAAGCCTTTGATGATATTGTCCGCCGCTCACGAATTCGCTCCGGCGCCACACTGGTTGCCGCCGATGCCTCTGGCGTCAAAAGTATTTTTAAAACCTTACGACAAGGTAACGGCACCGGGATATTACCCGATCAAAACCCTGATGATATTAATAGCGGTGTATTTGCACCTTTTTTTGGTATTCAAACATTAACCATGACTTTTATTTCCAAGCTGGCCAGCAAGACTGGTGCTGCAATTGTCATTGGTTACGCCGAACGCCTGCCAAAAGGAAAAGGTTATCACCTGCATATCAGACAGGCTAATCCTGATATTGCCAACCCCGATCCATTAATTTCTGCTACGGCATTAAATAAAACCGTTGAGGATTATATTCGTGAAGTCCCAGCTCAATATCAGTGGAGTTATAAGCGTTTTAAGAAACGCCCTGAAGGGGAAGAAAAGTTTTATTGATGCCTGGAAAACACCAAAGGGATCGTTCGGGAATGGTAGTATTACGTGCTTTGGTATACCGGGTGTTGATTCACAGGGACGCTCAAGCACTTCCCTGTGTCGCTCTCCCTCGGCATCCATGCCTCGAAAAGCCCTTTGAATCAACACCCGGCATATCAAATCACTCTACGTCACTCCCTCTCTAAGGGGCTAAAAAGAAAAAGAAAAAGAAAAAGCAACATCAAAAGCAACTGCATATCTACTTAAAAGTGTACGCTTTTTTCTTTTGATTTTGGACAGCACGAGTGAGAATAAATACCATAGAGATTGTGGGGTATGCTGGTACGTCTGGATGGGGTTTAGGATGACATGGATGTCATCCTTAAGCGGTACATGGATGTACTTGAGCGTCCCCAGCCAGACGTACCAGCATACCCCGCAGTCATTTTCAAAAGCACTTATTCGAACGACAATTCAGTTATCACTTATGCATCATAAAAAACACATTTTATAATGCACAATTAATTGAGTATTTTTATTTATGATACTGCTTGCTATGCTCATGCACCGCATCAACAAACACACCGACATTTTCAGGATCAATATGCTGATGAATACCATGTCCTAAATTAAATACGTGGCCATTACCTTCACCATAACTGGCTAAGATAGTTTTCACTTCCTGCTCAATGCGTTCAGGCTTAGCATAAAGGATACTGGGGTCCATATTACCCTGCAGGGCAACTTTATCACCCACACGGGCACGGGCATCAGCCATATCCAGAGTCCAGTCAACACCTAAGGCATCACAGCCGGTGTCAGCCATGCTTTCCAGCCAACCAGCAGCACCCTTGGAGAATAATACGACAGGTACTTGTCTGCCGTCATTTTCACGGGTCAGGCCATCAACAATCTGCTGCATATAGCGTAATGAAAATTCTTTGTAATCACGTGGTGTTAATACGCCGCCCCAGGTATCAAAGATCATAACGGCCTGCGCACCAGCAGCAATTTGTGCATTTAAATAGCTGGTGACTGATTGCGCCAGAGTATCAAGCAGCTTATGCATGGTTAGCGGTTCATCAAACATCATGCCTTTAACTTTACCAAATTCTTTAGTAGAACCACCTTCAACCATATAAGTTGCCAGAGTCCAGGGGCTGCCGGAAAAACCAATAAGAGGTACACGACCATCAAGCTCTTTGCGAATAGTACGAACGGCATTCATTACATACTGCAATTCACCCTCGGGATCAGGTACGCCTAAGGCGTTTACATCTGCTGCTGAACGAATGGGCTTATCAAACTTAGGGCCTTCACCCTGAGCAAATCGCAACTGTAAACCCATAGCATCCGGAATAGTAAGAATATCTGAAAATAAAATGGCCGCATCCAGTTCATAGCGTTCAAGTGGCTGAATAGTCACTTCACAAGCCAGCTCGGCATTCATACACAGATCCATAAAGCTGCCGGCTTTTTCACGAGTCGCACGATATTCCGGCAGATAACGACCAGCCTGACGCATCATCCATACAGGAGTC
>WTAX01000105.1 GCA_013139395.1 Gammaproteobacteria bacterium
TTCTTATTAAACCTCATAAAGAACGCGGCGGCACAGAAATATTTATTTATACTGTGGAAGTCGATCACCTGTTTGCAATGGTTGCAGCAACTCTTTCACAACTACTGCTTGATGTCACCGAAGCGAAAACAGTCACAACATCCAATGGTTATACCTATCATACGTATTTTGTACTTGAGGGTGACGGTTCTATAGTCACAGATGAAGAACGTATTGAGATGATAAGATTTTCTCTTGAAGAGAAGCTGTCACAGGAGAAATTTGTATTCCCGGCTCTGACTCAAAGACTCACTCGTACTGAAAAACAATTCTCTCACAAAACCAGCGTACATTTTGATGAAGATTTAGAAAACAACCAGACGCTTATGACTGTCTCAGCATCAAACCGCCCCGCCCTGTTATCTCATATTGGCCAGGCCTTAATTGAATGTCATGTGCATCTGGATAATGCCAAAATTTCTACTTTTGGTGAAAAAGTAGAGGATGTTTTTATTATTCGCGATGAGAATAAGCAAATTATTACCGACATCAAAAAACAGGAAGCCATTCGCAGAGCGGTTATACAGTTCGTTGATGAGATGGAATAATTTAATATTTCGCTTGAATCCACCCTATCGGTTATGAAGTCAATTACCAATAGGATGAAAGGAGAGAAAGAAGGAGTTAGTAGTGAGCTTCCAGTTTTATACCAACAATATTTTCATTATAATCAGATGATTCTAAATTAGAATCGGAATCGATATGCTGGTAGTAAAAAACGCTGCTGAACAATTTAGTGATTGGATATTCGATGTCTAAAGAGTAATCTTTACGTTTATCATCTCGTTTTTCACCAATTGATGGTGTGATGTTGTCATAATCACGATCTTCATAGTCATAGCCGGCACTGATGACAATTTCTTTGGCATTAATATGAAGTGTTTTCTCATACGAAATGGAAATAGAATAGCCATCGTAATCAAATTCATCCCCCTTGGTATCTTCATCATTTAAATCAGCACCAACGATTAACATATCATCCGGTGTAAGAAAGACATAGTTGATTAAGCCAATGGAGTTTTTGTCCGCATCACGGTCTGAGTTTTTATAAAATTTCTTATCTTCATAGCGATAAAAGGTATCCAGAAACCAGGTATCATTAATGCTGTACCAAATGCTGGGTCTTAAAGCGTGTGAACCAAAAAACTTGTTATCACCCAGGGTATTGAAGTTATAGCGATAATTCAGACCTAAATCGAAATTATTATATTTTCGAGTGCCATCAACATAAAAGCTATGGCTCTGCAGATCAAAATCATCATAGGAATGATAGAGGCTTTGATACAAATCATAGCCTATTTCAACCTCATGTATTTCATCGGCAAAAATCAGGTTTTCGGCAGAGAATTCAATAATTACCGCATTGTCCGATTTGTTAGTAGACAGGTTGACTTCATCCACAGTGACATTATCATCATGTTCAAAACCAATACTACCACTGAACTTCCATTGCTTTGTTTCAATCGGGCCATAACTTTTTCCAGACATTGCGTCCAGGATTTGCCTTGAATTATCTGCAATATCATTATCAGGATTGATTTTAACAGCTTCTTCCAGGTGAGCTCGCTGCTGCGCTTTGTTACCCGTTTTCTGGTAAGAAATGGCACTATTAAATACGGCAAGTTGAGCAAATTCACTATTTGCCTGGCGTGCTTTTTTAAAATAGCTGATTGCTTGTTCATGATTGAGCTGAAATTGATAGGTTAACCCCAAAAACATTAGATTATTTGCATTATCAGGATCATTTTTTTCTGCCTTTTTAAAATGTAAAATGGCCATATCACTCAATCTCAGGTGATAGTAATTAACACCAATATTATAATCCAGATTGGGCAGGCTCTTATCCAATCTTTTTGCTTTTTTAAATGCAGATGTTGATTTGGAATAATCCTGAGAGCTTGAATAAAGCAGCCCAAGATAATAATAGCTGAGCGCTGAATTGGGATTGGCCGACAATTGCTTTAAAAATTCAGTTTCTGCCTGCTTATAATCTCCTGCTTTATAATAGGAAACACCGGCATCAAAGTCAGCAAAACTGATGGGAGCACTAGCAATAAAAAGTGTGAATAATGAGCTTGAAAAGGTTTTCTTAAGGTTGATCGACATAATGACTGGTATTCCAAAAAATTAAATTGTTTCCATAAAAAGAGGGGGGAAAAAATCCCCCCTCTCTCAAAATTACTTAAATTCTAAATAATTATGGCATTAAGTCTTCTTTTTACCATTATTGCTTTTTTCTTTATTTCTGGCATTTTCTTTAGCCACCTTTTTGGCATTGTTTTTTGCCGCTCGTTTGGCATCTTTGCGGGCAGAATTTTTTGAAGCATCACGAGCAGTACTTTTTGCACTGTCTCGTGCTGCTTTTCTTGCTTTAATCTGATGGTCAACTTCTAAGTTATTACGATCAAATTTATCGACTTTAGCAAGAAACTTATCTTTTTGACGCTCACCTTTAACGGTCATCATATCCGCCTTATCCAAAAATTTTTCATTATCTGTTAAATCATACTTTGAGGTAAATTTATCAGATAATTTGTCAAATTTGGCTTCTTCTTCCAGTGCTTTAGTCACTGCATTGGTTTGCTGCTTGTTATATTCACCAGCAATAACTTCTTCCAAATAGTCAGAATTAAAATCAACAACAAGACCATTATTAGTCGCATTGTTCAAGGCACGATTCAAGGCAAATATTTGTTCATCCGTTAATGTGACAACTTCACCATCTTCATTTTTTACTTCTGTTTTACCGCTCATTAAATCTTCAATTTTCTGCTGTTCTTCTTTAAGACCAGTTACATTGTCCTCAGCATCAGCAACTGCTTTTTGAAGCTCTTCATTATCGGGATCTTCGGCTCGTGCCTCTTCAGCATCTTTTAAATCTTTTCCAGCCTCAGTTAATAATTCATCCTGCCAGCCAACTAAGGTGTCTTCCAAACGCACTGAACTATCAAATTTTCTACCATCATCGGTGACTTCTACGTCCGGTTGTTCGACTTCAACTGCGTACGGTTGTTCGACTTCAACGCGATCATCAGCATAGACTAATGAGAATGTAGTGCCCGCTACTATTGATGCAGAAACTAAAGCAGACAATAATGTTTTTTTATACATAACAACAAACCTCCAAAATACATTAAATAAATTACATTTCCAGCTAAATAAAGCACGTCCACTGTGTTAACAGCTTTGCAATGATTATTTTATCTTAGTTAACATTCCCATAATTTTAAGTGATGTTGTTCACAATATAGCAATTTTGTCCAAAATGAATGACTTTACGCACATATATCAAAGATTAATTATAAAAATAAAGCCCTTACCCAAACCCCATATTGCTTATCGGTGGACTTGATAATTTGTTTAGAGTAAGCTTGCGGGTTTATGAAAAAATTTCCATAAACTTTTATTCAATTTCTCAACGTATAAGAACATAATGAACAAAACTTTACCTTTTACAGCAAAGCAAATTACTGATATTAAAGCAACTTACCCAACCCCTTTTTATCTATATGATGAAACAGGTTTACGGGCTCACGCACGAAAATTTAAACAGGCGTTTAGCATTTTGCCCGGATTTAAAGAGTATTTTGCGGTTAAAGCAACACCTAATCCCTTTATTATGAAAATATTAAAAGAGGAAGGCTTCGGGGCAGACTGCTCATCAATTGCCGAACTGCTTTTATCTGAACAAATTGATGTTCTGGGTGAAGACATCATGTTTACTTCTAATGATACGGAGCAGGATGAATACATCAAAGCACGTGAATTAGGCGCAATTATTAATCTGGATGATATTCGCCACATAGACTATCTGGAACAAACTTTAGAGTCTCATGGTGGTTTACCTGAGTTGCTTTGTTTTCGCTATAATCCCGGACCATTAAGGGAAGGTAATGCGATTATTGGTGATCCCAAAGAAGCAAAATATGGCTTTACCCGTGAGCAACTATTTGAAGGCTATAAATCATGTCAGGAAAAAGGTGTAAAACGCTTTGGTTTACATACCATGATTATCTCCAATGAATTAAATCCTGATTTTTTTGTTGAAACCGCCACGATGTTGTTTGAACTGGCAGTGGAACTTAAAGAGCAACTCGGCATTAAGCTGGAATTTGTTAATTTAGGTGGTGGTATTGGTGTACCTTATTTACCGGATCAACAAGCAGTTGATTATAATTATGTCGCACAACAGGTGATGCAGGAATACCAACGATTAATTATCGCAAATGATCTTGACCCATTAAAAATTTATATGGAGTGCGGACGGGTTATCGCGGGACCTTATGGCTATCTGATCACTGATGTTATCCATATGAAATATACTTATAAAGATTATGTCGGCACCAATGCAACGATGGCAAATTTAATGCGTCCAGCCTTATATGGTTCCTATCATCATATCAGTGTGATGGGTAAAGAAGATCAGGCCGAAAGTCATTGTTATGATGTTACCGGCTCATTGTGCGAAAACAATGATAAATTTGCCATTGATCGGCAACTGCCTGAAATCTCTGAAGGCGATACGCTGGCCATTCATGATGCCGG
>WTAX01000257.1 GCA_013139395.1 Gammaproteobacteria bacterium
AATGCCAAAATAAGACTATTTCTTAACAGGCTTGTACGTTTATTATTTAATGTATGAGAAGAAAGTATCAGGCTGACTTTACCTAATATCTTTGGTGTAAATGATGCATTATTATTGACGTTAAGGAACTCCTGTTTATCTTCTGGTAACGGTTTTGTGGAAATATTAGAGCTGAAAATTTTTACCTCTGCTTTCTGCTTATTTTTATCTGCGGACAAAATTTCTATAATTGATAGATTGTCAGTATCCAGGACAATCACTTTTAAAACATCCTGATAGTTAATGAAGTGTTTAAGCTGTTCTTTGAGGAAATCATCATTACCGGAAAATACACCGTATTCACTAATATCAGCCAATTGGTCGGCTAACAATTGACCATAACGTTCATGTTCATTAACAATATTCGTAAATTGGGTCATCGTATAATAACTTGTCAGTATGATAGACATGACAAAAGCCGGCATAATACCAAGAAATAATGCTCTTTTTCGAATTGACCATTTGTTCATTTTGAGCCCTCAGCTGGTTTTGAGCCTTCAGCCTGTTTAGAGCCTTCAGCCGGTTGAAAGCCCTCTTCCAGCTTTAAATGCATTACAGAAAGTATTTTCTCTTCTGATTGAAGATAAAGCCCCAGGGAACGGGCTACTTTATGATTCAACGATACTTTATAATATTTTGCATAGTTTATTTTTGCTAATGTTCCACCCACTATGGCTTTGTTAACAATCCCGGCAGTTTCTTGTGCGAATTGTTCAGATTTTGTATAAACAGCAGCCAGACAACCGGCATCAACAAAAGCCTTATTTAAACCTATTAGAGGAATGTTATTTCTATAAGAGGAGAGCAGAATATTTCTTAGACTGGAGCGATTATATATTTCAGGTTTAGCCAGGGTGATCAGTAATTCACTGGTCTGGATAATATAAGATAAGGCTCTGCCCAGTGATTTTTGATCTCTCACAGTCTGAATTTCAAAAGCGGCATCAATCGGACTGTATGTTAATTGCTTTTGAAGTTCAGCAAAATTATCAGGCGTTGTCAGGAAGCCAATGCTGTGTATTCCCGGTATCAATTGCTGTGCTAATAAAAGTTGACGATTTAAAGATTGTTCCAGATACAAGCCATACAGCTGATTTGCATAGGGAGATGAAGCAGTAATTTTTTTTATTTTTTCCTGACTGACGAGTAAACTGAATATTTTTTTATTGCTAAATTTCTTCCAGGTCGCGTATAAGGCTTTACTGCCTAGAGTAATAAAAATAGTCTCATTATTTTGCTGCTCATCAAAGTGGACATCAGTCACACGATCCAGATCAGAAATTGCATAATCAATATCATAGGAGCGCAATGCTTTTATCAATTGCTTTTTAAATAAACGAGATGAAATGTTACTTTCATTATAAAGAATATTGACCTTATCAATTGCATAAACCGGCTGACAAAACAATAGCATCAGTACCATCTTCAGCAGCAAAGACAATGATACTTTCTTCAACTTGAATGATATGAAATCGTTCAGGTTCATTAGAAGCTCAGACCAATACTTGCATATATTTTATTATCACTATCATAATGGTTCTCTTCCCTGAAATCCGCATCATTATCCAGTCGGTGCTGCACAACGGCAGAAATCACTGCATGGTTCTTATCACTGAGTTTTATTTGCTTTGCTATTCTAAAATCAATTCTTTGCCACTGGCCTGGTTCATCATAACCCGTCGTTGTATCCGCATAGTAATAAGTGCTGCTCAATTGCCAGTCATCTGGTAATTTAAAAATCCCCATCAGACTTGCCGTGTGATCGGGTACGGAATTTTCAATTCTGTCTTTATCTTCTCCTTGCAAGACATGAATGTGTGAATAGCCATAGGAAGCAATAATCCGTACAGATTTAAGCGGTCTGTAATCAGCACTGACTTCAAATCCGGTCAGATTTAAATCGGTTGAATTATTAATAATGAAAAACCCATCATTATAATGTAATCCCTCATAAATCAAATCTCTCATGGCATCACGATAGATTTTCATATCAATAGTTAAATGATGCTCAGGAAAAGTACCAATATAAGCAATCTCCTGGCTGGTTATTTTTTCTTCATGAACATCATCTGATGGTGTTAATGTTGGTAAAACAATTGGTATTAAATTTGCGTCAATCCCTGGAATTGCTGGATCCAACTCTTTTTCTCTAAGCGTATAATTCCATTCACCATCATGCTCAAACAGGTCAGGCGTTCGGGTTGCTTTTGACCAGGTATAGCGAAAAACATGATGCGCTTTGAATTGATAGTTAATGGCGATTCTGGGTTCAACAGAAACATCCACTATAGAATCATTTTCAACTAAAAGTCCCATATTGACCAGCCAGTCAGGCATAAGCTGCCATTCTATGTTGGTAAATAAGCGTTGCCGATGATTATAAATCCGTCCACCCAAAAAGGTTTCAGACTCTTCTCGCTCAACATCCACAGAGCCGCCTGCAACAAAACGAAGTGAGTCATTCACTTCATAAGTATCCTGTATCTGCAAGTCCATGCGTTCTTGTTTTAAATCCTGATTGATATTGGCACATAATGCGGAACCAAAAAAAATTGGATTAGTGCAGCCTACCCAGTCATTTCTGTCATTCCAGGAGGTGTAATTGAATTGTGTCTCCAAAGCATGAGACTCATTAAATTCGTGATGCCATAAGATATGCGTATAAAATTCTTCAGTGTTAAAATCATCATATTCTTCAGGGGGCTTTACTTCTTGCTCACCCTGTTTTTTTGCATTGCTGTAGCCCAGACTCACATCCAGATAGTCATTGGAATTCAGCTCATAGATACCACGCAAATTGACAACATCAACGGATTTACTATCATGACGCTTAGTCTCAGGCTTGCCGGGTCTTTTAGATGTATCAAAGCCAGTATCTTTTTGCTGTTTCAGACTGACTCGCCATGAAAGAGCCCCATCTCTTTGCGAATGACGAAAAAAACCATCTTTAATATGGGTATCGCCATTGGTGTAACTCACCTGAGTACCTGAAACATCATCTGGATGTTCAGTAATAATATTAATGACACCAAGAAATGAGTTGGCACCATAACTGGCGGCATTAGGTGAACGAACCACTTCAATACGCTGGATATCTTCTATAGTGACGGGCAAATTTGCCCAGCTGACTTCTGCCAAAGCAGGCTTATAGATA
>WTAX01000325.1 GCA_013139395.1 Gammaproteobacteria bacterium
TATTAATGGCGAAGGTTATCAATTTGTTATGGATCAGATCCTTGCTCTGGATAAATTTAATCCGCAAATTGCCTCACGTATGGTTAAGCTGTTCAGTCGCTGGAGACGTTATGATGATACTCGGCAAAAATTAATGAAAGCTGAATTGCAGCGAGCTGCTAAAGATGATTTATCTCCGGATGTGTTTGAAATTGTTACAAAAAGTTTGAATTAATATTGGCCATTAGAATGAGATTTTTTATATTTGTTTTTCTATTATCTCTTGTTTCGTCCGGGCTATCGTCTGCCGTCAATGCTGTACCGCCGGCAACACCGAAAAATATTATTTTATTTATTGGTGACGGCATGGGACTGTCTCAGATCTCAGCAGCAAAAATTGTTAGCGGGCAGCTTAATGTGGAGAGATTCAAACATATTGGTTTGCTGACAACACATTCCTATAGTGATCTGGTTACTGATTCGGCTGCTTCTGCAACTGCGATGGCGACGGGTTATAAAACATCTAATAAAATGCTGTCAATTTCAGCAGACGGTAAAGTGCTAAAGACTGTTATTGAATATGCTCAGGAGAATAATAAAGCCACCGGATTGGTGGCGACCAGTTCTATAACACATGCAACCCCTGCGGCATTTGTAGCTCATGTCAATAGTAGAAAAGAACACTCACTTATTGCAGAGCAAATCACTCAAAGTGGTGTTGATGTGCTTTTGGGTGGTGGCTGGGGTTATTTTGTACCGAGTACCACTGCTGACAGTATACGATGGGATAATAAAAACTTGCTTGCTCAACTGGCTTTAACGACAACCGTTATTCAAACTGAACAAGAATTAAATTCTTTGGGAGAAGTGAACTCTCTGGTGGGACTTTTCTCAGTACAACACCTGCCTAAAGCGGCTCAACGTAAGCCGAGTCTTTCCAGATTGACAAAAAAAGCCATTGAAATTTTAGCCAAAAACAGCAATGGCTTTTTACTAATGGTTGAGGGTTCACAAATTGACTGGGGCGGTCATGAAAATGATCAGGATTATGTGATAAGTGAACTGATGGATCTTGATAAGAGTATTGGTATCGGTCTGGATTTTGCTGAATCAGATCAACAAACACTGGTCATCGTCACTGCTGATCATGAAACAGGTGGTTTTGCTATTCATGATGGTTCGCTTCAGGATAAACAGGTCACTGCTTCTGAGTTTACTCGAACTAAACATACCGCCACAATGGTCCCTGTTTTTGCTTATGGTCCCGGAGCTTCTGATTTTTCAGGAATAGGGGATAATACAAGGATAGGAAAAAATATTATACGTTTCTTAAAAGCTAACGAGTGATACTTTAGGGTCGCGGAAATAAAGATTCATCCCATCTAGCTTGCTCTTTTGTCCAGATTTATCGTTGTATCAAAGGTTGCGTAGAACGACTACGCCCCGAAGGAAGTGCCCTTGGGGTATGCGCCCTTTAATACGCCTAAAATCATAACAAAATATCTGCGCTATATGGGACAAATCTTTTTTCCCGAGACCCTTAGTTTATCCCCGATTTATTTCAGGCTAAACTCGCCCCATTACAACAAAGCTTTTGATAAAAGGTGCTGCCAAACGAGGATTTTTTATCATGGTTTTATAATCACCATTGGCAAATTTTAACCTCCGGGTGGTATAGGCTGCTCCGATGCCCATCATTCCCATTTCTTTTTTCATCCAGTTTTTCCAGGTATCTTCTTTAGCACGAAGATCCCAGTTGTTTTCTTCGCCATGATAAATACCGGCTTTGGTGACGTGACCATTATTAACATGAATGATGCCTCTGGGTTTATCTTCACTCTCAAAACCATAGGCGATAGTTGAATTGAAGTTGATTTTGGCTAATTCATGAGCGAGTGATGCCTCATTGTTCCACTCGGTCATAAATTTTTTCATCCATTCCTCTGAAAAAAGTTCCATTTAAATTGCCCTCTACGGTAAGAATTAAGCGTTGTAAATTCTAATGATTACTGATTATGCTTAATTAATATGTTTATAAAATTTTATTTTTAGTCGATTTTGTCTTTATTGTTTGACTTCATATTAGTTTAATTTTTCTGGCAATTAAATAGAGTTTACTAATGTTCTTATTAATTTTAGGGAAACCCCTTATATGTCTTTTTAAATTTAATAGAAAATACGTTAAACTATCAGCTGATTTATTTATGTGAGGCAACAAAAATCTAATGGTGAAAACAACAAAAGCCGTTTTTCTATGTAATGATTGTGGTAATACGTTTTCCAAGTGGCAAGGGCAATGTGAAAGTTGTGGAGCATGGAATACTTTAACTGAGTTTAAAGAGCCTAAGGGACTAAAAACCCCCAGGGGACCCGTGAGTCTTAAGGGCTATGCCGGGGCAAAAGAATCTGTACAAAAACTAAGTGAAGTCACCTTAGACGAGTTGCCGAGATTGAGTACCCGAAATAGTGAGTTTGATCGTGTGCTGGGCGGCGGCATAGTGCCGGGCAGCGTTATCTTGCTTGCAGGTACACCCGGTGCGGGAAAATCAACACTGACCTTGCAGACCCTATGTGAGTTGAGTCATGATATTAAGGCTATTTATTTTAGCGGAGAAGAATCGCTGTCACAAATAGCCATGCGTTCGGTACGCCTTAAACTGCCCACAGAACATTTGGATATTGCGGCAGAAACTGATGTTCTGGCTGTTTTGACTATGATTAGTGAGCTTAAGGTAAAATTAGTTGTTATTGATTCATTACAATCGATGTATCATCCTGATGCTCAGGGTACTCCGGGTGGTGTCACACAATTAAGAGAATGTGCCCATGCCTTAACTCAATATGCCAAACAAAATGGCGTGGCTATGATTGTGATCTGTCACACTACCAAAGATGGTGGCGTAGCTGGACCCAGAGTTGTTGAACATATTGCTGATGTGATGATGCATTTATTGGTTATGGAAGGCTCCCGTTTTCGTGAATTACGCTCCCAGAAAAACCGTTTTGGTTCGATTAATGAACTCGGTATTCTTGCCATGATGCCTGATAATGGTTATTTAAAAGCGGTCACCGATCCGTCTGCTATTTTTTTAAATCGCAGTCGTCAGCCTCACCCCGGTTCTATGGTCGCCGCATTATGGGAAGGTTCCCGTTCTATGCTGGTTGAGCTGCAGTCACTTGTTGTTGAAGGCAGTCAGGGTAATCCGCGAAGATTGGCTGTTGGTCTGGATCAAAACAGGCTTAATATGCTGGTTGCCATTCTTATGCGTCATGGTAATATCGCCATCTTTGACCAGGAACTTTATGTGAATCTGGTTGGCGGGTTAAAAATATCTGATCCCAGTACGGATTTACCGCTGGTATTATCGATGGTTTCATCCTTTAAAGATCGTGTGATCCCGCAAGATTGGCTGGCATTTGGAGAAGTGGGTTTATCCGGTGAAATTCGTGCTGTACCCAGTGGTTTAGAGCGCATTCGTCAGGCCGCACAACAAGGATTTCGGCATTGTATTTGCCCCAAAGCGAACACACCAAAAATATTACCTGAAGGAATTAAAGTGTATAGCATTGAGACCTTAGTTGAAGCTTTAGATGTCCTGGATTCTATCGAATAACATTTTATCAGGTAACAATAGCTCCTTAATCTAATCCTAATTTTTTTAAACTATAACGAAATTGCCGGTAGGTAACACCCAGTAATTCTGCTGCTGCTTTTCGATTCCAATGAGTGTCTTCTAAGGCTTGTTTTATTTGCTGCTCATCTTTTAATGGTGATAGTGCCGGCTTTAACAGGGGGGTAGGTGCTTCACTTGTTTGAGGTGTTTTTTCGATAGCTTCCTGAAGTGATAAATCATGTGCCTGAATAATTGATTCATCACACAATGTGACTGCCCGTTCCAGTATGTTTTCTAATTCACGTACATTGCCTGGAAATGAATAGCTCTTTAGTATGTCAGCAGCTTCTGTTGATAATTGGTAGTCATCATCAAAGGATAATTTTTCTAAAAAGAATTCACAGAGAAGATTAATATCATCAGCACGTTTTCTTAGAGGAGGCATCAGTAATTCAATGACATTAATACGATAGTATAAATCTTCTCGAAACTCCCCGTCGGCAACCAGTTGTTTTAGATTCTTATGTGTGGCACTGATAATTCGGACATCAATTTTTTCTTCTTTTTGTGAACCAACAGAACGAATGGCTTTTTCCTGTATGGCCCGAAGCAGCTTAACTTGCATAGACAAAGGTAAGTCAGCCACTTCATCTAAGAATAATGTTCCCCCTGATGCTGCCTGAAACAGTCCCTGCTTATCTTTATTAGCGCCCGTAAAACTACCCTTTGTATGACCAAAAAATTCACTTTCCATCAGCTCAGATGGTATGGCTCCACAGTTAACGGGGATGAAGGGCTTATCTGAACGTGAGCTCATTTGATGGATTTGTCTGGCAGCTAATTCTTTACCTGTTCCAGATTCACCACTGATATAGACCGGGGCCTGGCTTTTGGCCAGTTTGAAAATCATTCTATTGGTGTCCTGCATTGCAGGGGAATTACCCAGCAGTAATTTCTTTTCAGTTGTTGTGCTGTCAACGGTTTTTTGTGCATCAAATTGATCAGTAGCGGTGTTTTGCAAAGGTGCATTTTGCGGCAGATTTTTATCGGCCAGCTTTATTGCTGAATTGACCAGATTTCTCAATTCTGCGAGTTCTAACGGTTTGGAAACAAAATCAAAGGCTCCGGCTTTTAATGCCTCAATAGCAGTATCCATATTTCCATGAGCACTGATCATTGCAACAGGAATGTGTTTTGACTGAGTTTGTATCTTTTTGACCAGCTCAATGCCGTTACCATCAGGCAAACGCATATCCGTTAAACAGATGGAAATATTGTGAACATTCAGTAGTTGATAAGCCGTTTTTAGATCTCCGGCAGATAACGTATCAATATCCATACGATTAAGTGTCAGCTCCAGCAGCTCACAAATATCAGGTTCATCGTCAACGATAAGGGCAAGATGTTTGGTCATATTAATTTTTTCTTCTCGGATCAGCAAAACTCAGTTGAAAACAGGCACCTTCTTTAATATCAATGTATTCTAACTTGGCAGAATTGCACACGGCAAGTTCTCGTGCAATATACAAACCCAATCCGGTTCCTGTCGCTTCTGTGGTAAAAAAAGGTTCAAAAAGTTGTGCGACATCTTCTTTGGGAATAGATTGGCCATAATTCATTACTTGAAGATAGGGGGTTTTGTTCATGGCATCAATACCTGCGGTTATTACTACCGGGCGAAAATGGTGATTATGTTCAATGGTGTGCCTTAATGCATTTTGAATTAAATTATTAAAAATCTGCTGTAAATGCTGTTGATCAAATAGCACCTCTAATTCTTCAGATGCAAATTTCAGATAAAATCGTTCTTTTGGTAATTGTATGTATTCATCAAGGTATTCCTGAGCCCAATGAAACAGGTTAATGGTTTCTTGCTCTGCTTTCTGGCGTCGGCTTAAACTAAGTACAGTGCTGATAATTTCATTGACTCTAACGGATTGTTTTTCAATGATCTCAGTTAAACGGTGATCGGTTTTTTCAAGAGAAGGGGATTCACTGAGCAATTCACCGGCATGACGAATGGCAGCTAATGGATTGCGTAGTTCATGGGCAATACTGGCAGTCAGGCGACCCAGAGAGGCTAGTTTTAATTGTTGAGCTTCCTGTGTGAGTTCAGCATTATCTTCGATAAAAACAACAGTGCCGCTATCAGGTTTATTACCCAGCGCTGCAAATTTAACGGTTAATTCAGTGGCGTCTTTTTCCAGTGTGATGTTTTTTACATGAAAATCAGGTTCTGTTTTCCAGGTATGAAAGAGATCGCCAAGCTCTAAAGAATACTCATAAAGATTGGCTTGCTGTTCTGATTCTTTGTCCGTGAGTTTTAGTATGTTGATTGCTGTATCATTAACCAGTTTAACATTACCTAAATAATCAACGACGATAACAGCAGTTTGCATTCGCTGCATAATAAACTGAGTTAATTGTTCCATATTAGCCAGATCAACTTCTCTCTGGCTGGCAATTTCAACACTTTCTTCTGTTTTATTGACCAGATAATTAGTTAATAAGGCGGTAATAAAAAGTACACCGCCTAATAATCCCGTTTGAGCATAAGAAGGAGATATATCGAGTGTGAGTTTTAAATAACTCTGGCTGGCAAATAATACCAGAGTGATAAGTGCAGCATATAAAACTGAGACACGTCCAAAAGATAAAATGCTGCTGGCAGCAATGGGAATGAGCAATAGTAAACCAACACCACTTTTTACACCACCACTGGCATGCATGATGAGAATGATGGCACAAAAATCAAAAAGGATATGAGCGTGTGTCTGCAGCCAGAGTGCCGGCCAGCGCCAGCGAATGGTTATACCAATAAGAAGACTGCCGGTCAGGTAAGCAAAACTGGCGATCTGAAATAATTCCGGGTGGGTAACACCGAAGGGGCTTATTTGAATATTAGAAAAAATCAGACTAACAAAAATACCTGAAATCAATACGCGGTATAAATTTAATAAATGTAATGGCCGCCATGATTTCTGTTCTTGAGAAAAATCAGGCTTGAATTCGGGTAAAAAAAAGGAATGTCCTGTATTTATTTGCCCGGATAACTCAGATTTTGACATGATTAATATTTACCAAAACTCACTTCTTTATGTTCAAGTTTATTTATATTCAAGCTTATTTATGCTCAAGATAGCGATCAAGGTGTTGATAACTGCAAAAAAATTGCCCCTGCTCATAGATGCCTTCATTCTCAGGAATGTGAGTTTTACAATAGACACAAGCTTTAATCTGCTGCACTTGTTTAGGCTGCTCCTGTAATTTTTTATGTGCCTTTTTCTCAACTTCTTTGACTCTGGCAGACCAGGTATTATTGAGAAAACGGTAGCCCATCCAGGCAAGAAAAAGGATACCCAAGATTAGTAAAATTCGACCCACGAAATAGTCCTGTAATAATTAAATGATTGAGCGATTAGTTTGCTTAAAATGGATGTTTGATTTTAAGTGACTCAAAAGATAAATGATGCTAAATAATAGCAGAAATAGAATTTTTTTGCCTATTTTCTTATTTTTTGAGACTATTTTTCTTTGCATGATCCTGCTATAGCCGGGTGCAGTCTTATAAATCACTCTAAACTAAGTTAGAATACCCGCTCCAAAAAGAATTCAATATAACTCTATACAGAAAATTGGTGACATAATCATGAATTTACATGAGTATCAGGCGAAACAAGTGTTTGCTGACTATGGCATTCCCGTACCTGCTAATCGAACTATACGTTCGGTTGACGAAATAGAGCAGGCGGTCAGTGAACTCGGTGGTAATGAGTGGATGGTTAAAGCACAGGTACATGCTGGCGGCCGAGGCAAGGCCGGCGGTGTAATCAAAGCTCAATCAATTGATGAGATAAAAGCATTTGCAGAAAAAATGCTTGGTACTAACCTGGTCACATTTCAAACAGATGCTAAGGGACAGCCGATTAATACCTTGTTAATTGAAGTACCCAGCTCTATTGCCCGTGAACTTTATATGGGTGCGCTGGTTGACAGAGCATCACGACGAGTCACTATTATGGCTTCAGAAGCCGGTGGTATGAACATTGAAGAAGTGGCTGCCACCAATCCGGAAAAAATCATTACTTTGCCTATTGACCCAGTTAATGGCCTGATGCCTAATCAGGTGCGTGAAGCAGGCTTTGCCATGAATATTCCTCCGGCACAGCAAAAAGGTCTGATGAAAGTCATGCAGGGTATCTATCAGATCTTTATGGATAAAGATGCCTCTCAGGTTGAGATTAACCCGCTGGTGGTTACCGGTGATGATGTCATCATGGCCTTAGATGCCAAGATCTCATTGGATGATAATGCCCTGTATCGTCATAAAGATATGCAGGCCTTTCATGATGCTTCTCAGGAAGATGAAAAAGAAAATCTTGCCAAAGAATTTGAGCTGAACTATGTGCCGCTGGATGGTGATATCGGCTGTATGGTCAATGGTGCCGGTCTGGCAATGGCCACTATGGATATCATTAAAAATAATGGTGGTGATCCGGCTAACTTTTTAGATGTTGGCGGCGGTGTGACTAAAGAGCGGGTTGCGGAAGCATTAAAACTCATTTTATCTGACAGCAAGGTTAAAGCCATTCTAATCAATGTCTTTGGTGGTATTGTGCGTTGTGACCTCATTGCTGAAGGTATTATTGCTGCCGCTAAAGAGATGGCATTAAGCGTACCTGTCGTGGTTCGACTTGAAGGCACGAATGTTGAATTAGGTCGTGAATTGTTAGAACACAGTGGTTTGGACATCATCTCCCGAGGTGATTTTACGCAGGCTGCTGAAGAAGTGGTTAAGGCTGCCGCCGCACACACAGGAGCCAATGTATAATGTCGATTCTCATTAATAAAGACACTAAAGTCATTTGTCAGGGATTTACCGGCCAGCAGGGAACATTTCACTCTGAGCAGGCAATCGCCTATGGTACTAATATTGTGGGCGGTGTCACCCCCGGAAAAGGCGGTCAGACTCATCTGGACAGACCGGTATTTAACACCGTAAAAGATGCAGTAAAGCAAACTGGTGCTGACGCCACCATGATTTATGTGCCTGCTGCCTTTGCTGCTGATGCCATTATGGAAGCTTCTAATGCCGGTATTAAAATCATTGCCTGTATTACCGAAGGCATTCCTGTTTTAGATATGCTTAAAGTAAAGGCCAGCTTACCGGATGATGTTTATCTTATTGGTCCTAACTGCCCGGGGCTGATCACTCCCGGAGAGTGCAAAATTGGTATTATGCCTGGTTCTATTCACCTTAAAGGCAAAATTGGTATTGTTTCCCGCTCAGGTACTTTGACTTATGAAGCGGTACACCAGACGACTATAACCGGCTTGGGACAAAGCACCTGTGTTGGTATTGGCGGTGATCCTATTCATGGTATGAACTTTATTGATTGTCTTGAGTTGTTTGAAAAAGATCCTCAGACTGAAGGGATTATCATGGTGGGTGAAATTGGCGGTACTGCTGAAGAAGAAGCGGCACAATTTATCAAAGATCATGTCACTAAGCCTGTGGTTGCCTATATTGCCGGTGTAACAGCACCTAAAGGTAAACGCATGGGACATGCCGGTGCTATTATTGCCGGTGGTAAAGGCACTGCGGAAGAAAAGTTTAAAGCACTTGAAGCCGCAGGCGTGAGCATCACTCGCTCACCTGCTGAAATGGGTCAGACCATGCTGGCAATTATGAAATAAAAAGAGAAGCAAGGGCAGACACATAGGTCTGCCCCTACGCATGCACCATTAATGTAGGGGCGAACCTATGTGTTCGCCTCAATCATATATTGTTGGAACGGTCTGACGTTTATGTTGAGTATTAATATAAATCCGAATAATTTTCTCTTTTATCTCCTCAGTAACCGGTTTACCTTCAAGAAAATCATCAATTTGTTCATATTTTATCCCTAATGCCAGCTCATCAGCTTTTGATGGTGAGTGGCATTCCAGATCGGCTGTGGGTGTTTTTTCGATCAATTCCTGTGGTGCCCCCAGTGTTTGGGCTACTTGTTTGACCTGACGTTTACTCAGACCAAATAAGGGTGCAAGATCACAGGCACCATCACCAAATTTAGTAAAAAAACCAGTGACATTTTCTGCTGAGTGATCAGTGCCCAAAACCAGCCCGCTGACAAGACCTGCAATTTCGAACTGAACAATCATACGGG
>WTAX01000505.1 GCA_013139395.1 Gammaproteobacteria bacterium
ACTTTCACTAAACATACATGCTTCTGCAAATGTCTGATTAGGTTCAAAGATATCAATTATCTTTTCATTACCATCAAGTGAATGTTGATAATAGGTTATTTGTCCCGTACGCACTAAAAAAAAGTAATTGGCCTCATAAGCACATTCAAAAAGGATCTCATTCTTTTTTAAAGAAATTAATCCTGAATTTTGTGAAATCAACTGGAAACTCTCATCAGATAAACAATTGAATAGCTGATGTGCCCGTATTTCACTATAAAACAAAGAATTTAGTGCCAAAATTAAAACCTCATACTATTTTTCTATGTATATCAAAGAAATCATTTAATGAATAGGAACATAGTAGCTTAAAAACAAATACAATCAACACAAATATGCATTAGAATATTATAATATTGATATTAATCAAGAATAGCTTAGTTAGAATGAGTTATCTCTTTCAGAAATCATTGCATCCATTCAACGTATTAATTTAAAAATCTGTAACTACTTATTTTTTCTGATTCTGATGGTTTTTACATTGTTTATACTAAAGGGTAGACCAGGTACAGCGCATTATCAACGTTAGAAAGACAAATAATTGTGAACTAACGTTGATCATTAAGAAATTGGCACTGAATAGAGAAAAATTATTAGGATTGATTCCGATAAAGCTTTTAGAATAAGCCTGGATAGATTTTAGCGAAGGATTGATTATTCTCCTGCATTAAAATGCAGGCTTATACAGATCATTTATTGCCTTATTTAAATGCTCGATCGCATTAGGCGCATTAATTTCAAGAACCTGAGTCTCAATCCATTTGTTAAAGTGTTCCCCCATTACAGCCTGAACTTTGCTACCAAGATAACGTTTCATAACAAAGCTGGGCTCCCCATCTTCATAGGGCATATCAGCATAATCAGACATACGTTCATTCACCAGGTTAATAAAATTTTCCTTATAATCTTTTACTCCGTCAATTTCTTCCATACTGGCCTGATGGGTTCTGGCCAGATGTTTGACCATAGTGACTACAAATTCTTCTCTCTCTTCGGGCGACATACGTTCATAGGTAATACGATCAGCCAGGTGGGCTAGAAAAATCACGAACTCAACGATGACATCCATACGCTGGCTCAGACTATCCGTTTGATATTGCTCATTTTCAAGATCCAGTAAGGCATCCTGTGCAATACGCCAGGCAATAAACGCTGCGGCACTGGCATTGTCAGCAACCGTACGCTGCTTGCCATTTTTACCCCATTTTGATTTCATTCTCATAATAATTAGTTCCGATATTAATAATTGCTATTGAGGAGCTAGTTCGATTTGAGTTTCAAAAATTTCACCGGTATTATCAATATGAATAGTCATAATATTGGGTACACGAGATAATATATAGCCCGCCATCATGGTTTTCATCTGTTCATTTTCATCTTCAATGGCGGTTAATAATTTATCACCAACAATCTGACAACGCTGAGTAATATCCGGGTTTGCAACAAATTCCTTACTCAAGGTCCAGCCTTTATTCATATCTTCATCCATCTTATTAAATAATGGTGAACCCGATAAAACCATATCTTCTTCAACATTAACACTAGACATCTGACCATCAATAACGACATTTAAAACTCTTATCATACCTGCCTCATCTCAAAAAAAATAAATAGGATCACAACATTTATAAATTTCATCTCATAACGCAAGTTCAGCTTATAAATGTTTGATTGAATATGAATAAATAATATGGGGGTAGTTGAATAAAGATCAATATCCCTGATAAACTGGAAAACATATTCATTAGTTTAATAGGGAGTACTGTGTTGTGTTAATCGAAATTCCTGATGTGATAAATCCCCAGCAATTAAAATCCATACAAGCTGTGTTAAAACAGGCAAACTTTGTCGATGGAAAGATATCTGCTGGAGATGTAGCTCAAAACGTGAAAAATAATGAAGAATTAATTCAGGATAATTCCCAGCAAATGCAGTCATTAAATAATATTCTGATGGGCAGTCTGATCAATAACGAAACCTATAAAGCAGCTGTAATGATGAAAAAAATCGGTGCTCCCTTTTTAGCGCGTTATCGTAAGGGTATGGGCTATGGCGGTCATATTGACAATCCAATAATGGGACAAATGCCCAATATGTATCGTACTGATGTCTCTACCACTATTTTTCTTAATGATCCTGATGAATATGAAGGTGGTGATCTCGTTATTGTTACCAAGTATGGTGAACACAGAGCGAGACTAAAGGCCGGTAGTGCCATTGTTTACCCTTCAACCAGTTGGCACTATGTGGATGAAGTAACATCAGGAGAACGTCTTGTATGCGTCACCTGGGCACAAAGCATGATACAGGATGCCAATAAACGTGAAGTTCTTTATGAGCTGTGGCAGGCAAGAGAAAAAATGCTCCGGGAGAACCCAAAGGCTGAAGAGACACAGAGAGTTGATATCACGTATATCAAGCTGGTACAAATGTGGGCTGATACTTAGGGCCTTGAAAATAATAAAGTTTCCAGAATTACGTAGAAATTTTATTCCAATTCAAGGCGTGATAAAGGGCGCATAGTCAATCTACGCAACCTTTATCACAACACAGAAGCTGGATAAAAGAGCAAGTAAGACTGGAAATTTTATTATTTCCAAGGCCCTTAAGTTTACATTACCCCCTTTTCAGCATCTACTTAATGATTGCAACACCACCAAAGGGGACATTCAAATAAGTGCCTTTGAAAACGATTACTGGGCATGCTGGTACGCCTGGTTGGGGACGCTCAAGTACATCCGTGTAGCGCTTAAGGATGACATCCATGTCATCCAAAACCCCATCCAGACGTACCAGCATACCCCGTAATCTCTACAGCATTTATTCTCACTCGTGCTGTGCAAAATCAAAAGAAAAATCAAGTGCCCTTGTTGAAAGTTATAAGCTCAGACTTCATATCGTTAAATGACCAGCTAATAGTGTCATTGGGCAGTTTAAAGATAGGTGAATAGATGAATGAAATATCATTTTCAAGTTAAAGGAAAAATAACTGAACACGCGACTAGTTGTTGTGATAGTTTTTTTACTAATGAGGATGTTTCGAAAATCACCTGGTACTCACTTTTTTTCACGGTGTCTGGTCTATTAGGTAATTATTTAATAATATAATATAAAAAGAATAACTTTTACTCTGATCCCTGAAATTTTCCATATCGGTCTTTAATAAATAGGATGAAGGCGCCAGATAATTTTCACGGGCTCATCTTTACTAGTTTTGCTAAGAATTATTAAATCAGCATGTTTACCAAATGCATTACGAGAAAACCATTCACTTTTAATCAGTAAATCTTCCTTTTTATCACTGTTAAAATCACCTCTGGCTAGTAATGTGATATAGATTTCATCTTCAGGTGTTAACAGTTTTGCGGTATGTGAGTTTTTCAGTGAGATCTTAATATCTTTATTATATGAGTGCAGAGTTTTATTCTGGCGTTGTAACTTATCTGTTTTGTTTAGAAGTGGTGTTATTTCTGCTGGTAACTGTGCCAGGAATTCAGGCTTAAATTCAGATTTAAAATATGTGATTTTTGATGTTTTGGCTTGACTGTATCTATCAAATGCCTCGCAGGATAAAAGCAGTAGGTTAAATCTAAAAAATTCAAATTCAGGTATCTGAGATAAATTTATTTCATTAGCCTGTTTGCAGCTATAAATTGAAATGGTCTTACCGTTAATTGTTTGATATTGGTAGCCAGTGAGTGATGCATCAGTGATAGTTGGTTCTTTTGAAAAATCAAAACCAGTAAACTCTACCTGTTTGATAACAGGCATGATCTTTTCATCTGCCATAGAGCAGGAAATTAGAAATATATAGATATTTAAAAAAAATAGTATTTTTTTCATGATGTTTTACTTAAGGTTTTACTGGTACGGTATTAAACAGTTGTTTAACATACTGATTTCGTGTTGGACTTACGTCTGATCGGCTAGATTCAGTCGAGGCCTTTTTCCAGTCACTTACTTTAAGTGCCTTATTGAAGTTAGGGAAACCATTCATAATTTTAGTGGCACCAAGATTAAATATCATATCAAATAAAGCGAGTTGCACATTTTTATGAAACTTATCAAAATCATCTGAGTATCCATTCGCTTTTTTAAAAATATTACTTAGTTCTTTATAAAAATTATCGATATGCCTGTCTAACAACTGATTTATATCAGCATCTTTCATTACTAGTGTTGTATGTGGTTTAAATGTAGCTGCACCATATCTTTGGCCCCAGGGTAGTTTAGCAATCTTATCGTATTCTGATTGTTTCTCTTGTAAAGAAGCTAATTGAAATGGCAGATTATTTTTAGTTTTATAAAGTGGCACGCTGGCAATAGCGATTTTATTGCTTACTAAATGACCAACACCTACAGTGATTTTACCTTTAGTGTCTAAGTAAAGATGATTGAATTTACCTTCATATTGATAAAGTTTATTGCGTAATTCAGTTTTTAAATTTATAGATAAAGACATTTTCTTCCCTGAAAAGTTTATATCACCGCATAGTAAAAGATTACAACCCAAGTTGGTATCAGATTAAACTGACATTGCAATAAATGAGTGCTAATACGTCTATTCAAGGGCTGGTACCCCTCAGTATTGATTGTAATCAATACTATCCAGTCATACCGAACTAATTTAAGACTGTTATTCTTTCATTCTGAGCGAATCCGAAGAATCTTGAGTTCCTGGATAGTTAAACCTAAATAAATCACTTGATCGCTCGCAGTAGGTTCAAGTGATTTATTTAGGTTTAATCCTTCGACTTCGTTCAGGATAACATGTTGGTTATCAGGGGCGGATTAGTATATTAAATTAGATGTTTGCCGATATTATTGCCACTCCGGGGCTTTTCGAGCCATTTAGTGCATGGATGCACGTAATTAGAACAAAGCAGGAGCTGTTGTCAAGGATGGTGAGGATGAGCGTTACATATACGTACTTGTAGCGTCCCCGGAACCCAGTATCACCGCCACCACCTGTCACGGATTTTACCAACTACCATTTATCCGAACGACACCTTTTGGATGGTTGCAGACAGTTACAAACCTAAAATAACTAAAGTCACACATTCTTTTAAAAGATACATCCTCAAATAAAAAAACCGGCCTAAGCCGGTTTTTTTATGAGCAAGCTTAACAATTACTTACTATGTGGATCGGCTACTGCATCAGCCAGACTGGCTGGTAAAAATTTCAGTGCAGCAACAGCCACTGTCACTAATAGCAGAGTGACTCCAAAGCCGCCCAGACCTAATAAAACCTCAGGTAAAGAAGGTGCATAAGAAGCAACCACACCATCATAGAAAGAACTGCTTACTTCCATTCCTGGGAACAGGTGCATTGGATATGCTTGTCCACCAATGATAATGACATAGAGCTGAGCCATACCACCAATAATAATCAAAACAGATGCGAGGCCAATCATGGTTCTGTTGTTTCCTGTTGGACCGTAAAGAAGACCAAGAGGTACAAGGGAACCAAGAACAACTTGTATAACCCAGAATAAGAAAGTATAAATACCACCGTCAGTTAATATAAATGCAGTGATACCTCTATGGTCGGCAGAATACAGGTTAGTCACATGATAAACAAGAACAAAGTAAAGTACCGCTGCAACAAAAACACCTAATAAGTTCTTTAAACGATTAACGATATAATCGCCTAAATCACGCTGAGTATATTTGTATGAGCCCATAAGAACTAACATGAAAAAAGCCAGTCCGAAAGAGAAAGACATAATAATAAACATCGGCGCTAGTAATGCTGAATCATAAGCTTCACGAGCGATTAAGAAACCAAAGATAGAGCCTGTATCAGTAGTCAGAATTAGACGCCAGATAAACGCCGCCATACCCGCTTTCCTGGTCAGACTATTATAAGGTCTGTCCATCATAGTCCACAGATAGATGCCGACTACACCCATAAAACCCGTGTATAAAAAGATGTTCCAGGTAAAAATAGAAACAAAGTTGAACTTTGTCATAGCAACAATCAATCGGTCAGGACGACCTAAATCAAGCAGTAGCACCATTAAACCGCCAGAGAGTAGTGCCAGAGCAAGCATGCCCGATAAGCGTGCCAGTGGTTTATATGCCGTTTTTGCAAATACAGATGAGATAGAAGCAACGTTAAGTGCACCGGAAGCAGCAACAATCAGGAAAATTGCAAACACATGAGGTGTACCCCAGATAATCTGATTATTCATACCAGTAACCCAGTGACCATTGTGCTCCATATAGTAAGCAGCAAGAATGCCGATTACGGAAATAAGACCAAATAGTCCAAGGAAGGTATAAAAACCTTTTGTATTCCCTTCTACTTCGAGAAAGTGTAATTTTTTCATTTTATTTACTCGTTACAGCAGATATTAAGTGATTAATACTCATTCGATGATTAAATGCCCTGATAGTAAACACCAGGATTTAATTTAAGATCAGCTCGAATTTGTTTACCGCCATGTTCTTTAAGCAGTGTTGATATAGTACTTG